>JBJESC010000259.1:0-10896 GCA_051882615.1 Oscillospiraceae bacterium | reverse complement strand
GCCGTATTCCCCGATAATGCGCTCCATAAAGCAGCGGTCGCGCTCGGCGGGGTCGGCAAGGCGGTCGAAAAAGCCTGCGTTTTCCAAGTATGCTATCGCCTTTGTAATGTCGGAATCGGGCGCAGAATACGCCGTAATAACCGAGAACATTGTCCGCGCCTCGGAACGCTCGCTGTCGCTGAACATACAAAGTATCGGCGTTTCATAGCGCGCAGACCAGTCTACGGGGTCTTTGGTGGAGGTTTTCTCTTTCCAGAGAGCGCAGAGCTTGGACTTCTTCTGTTTCTTACGGAAATCCTCGACTTCCTTTTGAATGAACTGATAATATTCGGAGCTTGATTTGGTGAACTGACCCGATGGGACAGATGAGCGAAATTCCGCCGTTTCGCGGTCGTTCAGCTCGTCAATAAAGCTTGCCGCCGCCTTTTTGAACAGCGGAAGCTGATCCTTATAGAAACGGTCGAAATCCTCTCTGTGCGCGGAAAGCTCGTCGTAGAATTTCTGCTTATTCTGCTCCGAGAGCTGTCCGCTCTGCTTGATATAGTAAAGCTGCTGCAGCAGCTCGCTCATATCCCCCGCGTGCTTTTTCAGCACATCATACGGCATACAGATGTTGTTCGTTCGTTTGCTCCATTCCTGAACGACCTCCTGTATGCTGACGCATTTGGGCAAAGATTTATTGCTTTCGGCAATTATGCGGTATTCAAGGACAACATCGGATATTCTCTCGTCCGCAGTGGACTTGCTCCACACCCAGTTCGCGGCGTCCGCGCTGAACTTCTGCTTTACTCTGTCGAGGTATGCGCCGCCGTCGCCTATTTCTGCGGCAAGCTGTTTCAGAACGCCGCCCTGATATGCGTCGATATATGCAAGCATTCCCTTTCGGCACATCTCGTTTGTCAGCAGGCGCTCCATATCTCCCGTTATTGTTGGATATTCGTTTACCATGCTGCCGATACGCTCCGCAAGCTCGCTTTCGTTCTCCCGACCGGCATTCGCGGTGTTTGCTATGCCGCAGTATGCGTCGATTATTTCCGCAATATCATCGGGCGAGCTTTGCAGCTGAACGGTATCAAGAATGGATCTCAAACACCAAATCGGGAAAGTTAGCCCTTTCATTTTTATGCGGATCTGGTCGCGGGCGCTCTCTACCGAGCCGCAGTTTGTCGCCGGAATATGGAATGCGGCGCTTGTGCAGTTTAAGAAGCCGCGTATCTGCGGACTCATGGCAACAATGTATTCTTCCTTGTACTTGGGCGACGGCATGGAGCGCTGATTAAGAGCGTTCGCTATCATCGTTTTCATCTTGTCAACGGTCATGACCTCGCTGTTTGAACCGTTGCTCCAGAAGTAATCCGACTTTGCGTATTCTTTAAGCACAAAGCCCATGATGAACGCCGATACATTGTTTGGCATAAGTCCGTAAGGCGCGTCCTCAAGCGCCTCGAACAGCGACAGAACGCTCACCCGTCCCGCGCCCTTTTCGAAGCCCTCCCTTATCAGCTTTTCTGCCTCAAGCTTTATCTTCACAACAGGCAGGCTCTTTTTCGACGAGTCCTCCCAGTAGCGGTCGACCTCCCATGCGCCGCTAAGCGCCGTGGAAAGCCTGTTTGCGGGGTTTGAGCTTCCGAAAGTACCTTTCAGCTCCTGCTTTATTCCGCATTCTGCGCCCTGTGCGAGAGGACCTTTCATAAACATATTGTCGATAAGGTTATACTGCTCCGGTCCGCATATATACTTCTGACGGTCGATTTTCAGCAGTTCCTCTTTCAGCGTTTCAAGGTTGGCAAGGCGCGTGCCGTTCTTGTTTTCGGGCGTGTACAGCATAAACGCGCCGGAGATGATACGCTGTTTCCATTCGGAGAGCGCTTTTATCGCTATGTCCTCAAAGCCCTTGGCGCGCTGCTTGTCGCTTTGGGCATAGCTTTTGCTGTATGCCATATTCTCGACATACCGGTCTGTCAGATCCTTTCCCATAGGAACAAGGCTCTCTATGAAGAATATTTCGTTGTTCGGCTGAACGACCGCTTTAAGTATCGCGTTTTTTAAGCTCGCTTCCTCGTCGTCCGTCATCGCGAATGTTGCAACCGCCGAGAAACGGTTGGGACGAACGGCGCCGTTTGCCCTTGAAACCACCTGCGGGAAATTTCCGTGCGCCGCGCCCTCAATAACATATCTCTCGCGTATTGCGGCAGGCAAAGCAAGCGCAGGGATAAGGTCTGCGGCAACGATCAGCTCCTGCGTTCTGAGGCTGTTCCTTATCTCGGCTTTAAGCTTGGTGATGTCCGCACCGCCTGCGCCGCTGTTTGCAACGGTGTATTCCTTCATACCGTTGCCAACGGAACGCTCAAACAGTATACCCTGCTTATAAAGCCCCTCGGCAATGCTCATCGCCTTGCCCTTGACCCAGCCTGTTTCAGTAAATGCCAGTTCGATGTTCTTTGATGTAGGACGCAGCAGCGAAACGTTTGAAACAACCTGCGAAACTGCTTCCAAAAGAAGCACTGTTTTCAGAACGCGCTCCTGCTCGGGCAGAAGCGAGCCTTTTCTTATCAGATAATACGAGTCAAGAACAGTACGAACCTTGTCGCTGAGTTTCTGTTCCTTTGCGGTGAAATAGTCCCACAGCATATCTATCGTCAGCAGGTGGTCGGGCATTTCGGGTCCGTAGTTTTCGATGAACCATTTGAACCCCTTTGCCTCGGTGGTATCATTGCTGATAATGAAATCGAACATACTTCTTGCGTTTGAGCTGAACACAACCGACATATTCTTCAGCATGATCGCGGCGTAAGGGTGCAGCGGAAATACCGATTTCAGGTCGTCGTCGGAGAGCTTTATTCTGCTGCCGTAATTCTTCTCGTCCTCCTTTATGCTCTGAAAAATGCTGTTTCTTGCGCTGCACAGGTCAATGCTGTTGTTGATGTCGTCCCGGTATTCCTCCCACTGGGGCTTGAGCACATCGTCGTCGGTGGTTTTCATCGCCTTTGCCATAAGGCGCATAGCCATATTCTCGGGAATGTCAATTCTTATTGCGTTATCGCCGACAAAACGGTTGAGCAGCTTATTCAGCGTAGCGGGGTTGGAGAAATAAGAGCCGACCTCATGCGTAACGATAAGGAAGTAGAACGGTATCGACTGGCTTAACTCAACGATCGTCTGAAAGCCGGTAACAGCATTTGCGTTATGCTCGAAATACTCCGTAAACTCGTCCCACACAAACAGCACCGCGGAAATATCGTTGCTGCCGATTATGCTCTTTATCCACTCGCACATAGCGGGAATATCCATTCGCAGCGCTGTAATGCCGTTGTCCGTCGCAACCTTGATAATGCTGCGCATTAGCTTTGATACGGTGTCATCATCTGCGGTTTCGAGCTGGGAAATGACCTCGTCTACCTGCCGCCCGCCGAACTCCCATGAATAGTCGTCCATAAGGCTGTTAAAGTATGTACGGTTCGCCTCTTTCGCCGCAAACCATCTTAGCGCGGCGTCCTTCAGCGAAGCCTCGCCCTTGTTCTGTATTCCGTGCTCCCTGAGGGCGGCAGTAACGCTGTCCTGAATAGCGAGGATAAGGTCGTCGTCGCTTCGGATAGACGCAGAGCCGATACGGTGGATAGTGATGAGCTTTCCGCCGTTCTTGTCGGTTATGAGCTTCTGGCAGAGGTCGTCGCTTAAATCATATTCCCTGAAATAATCGCGGATCTCGTCATCGCTTGCCTCAAGCAGGGACTTTACTGTAAGCGCCGCATGGGACTTACCCGAGCCGTATGCGCCCTGCACCCACAGCGAGCGGGAGTCCTTGCCGGAGAGCATGGTGTGAGTCTTTTCCAGCAGTCTGATAAATGTTTCGTGCGGGTAGTAAGCGTTCCACTTGACCTCGCCCTTCTTAATAAGCTCGGCAGTGACCGCCGCATAGTATTTGGGGTCAATATTGAAATATTCCTTGTATACCTTTTCGCTCATTTGTTATACCTCCATCAGAACAGCGAAAGAACATCATCGGACGACTTGTCGCTGCGCAGCGTTATCGTTTCCAGACCAAGGGTAAAGCTTGCGTCAATAAAGTCGATATAATTAACGGTAAGTCCGTTAAGCAGCGATATCATGGTATCGCGGTCAAGTCCGAAAATACGGGTGGGGCTTATTCCGTCGCGCTCTATCGCGTCGTCCAGCAGGGTGGACAGGCGGAACTGATATGTGTTGCACTTTTCCGCGAATTTATATAGCGAGTAGAGGATAACGCGGGGGTCGGGGGTAGACCAGGAGCCGCGGCAAGCGTCAATAAGATATGTATTCTTGCCTTTCGACTCAACGCTGACACTCCCAAAGCAAATCTCATTACTAAGTACCGGATTTGTATAAAAAATCATTTTAAAGCCGGAGATAACGTTTTTCCTGGAATTGGCTGTCAATAATTCTTTTAGCATTTCGTCGATTTCTTTTGATGTGTAGCTACGATGAGTATCGATGTTCATGACCCACCAATTGAACTGCGGAGTATATACTAAGTTGCAGATCATCAATGCCCAGGCACTAGCAGAATTTGTTCCAAGCTTTGCAACAAGTTCTCCGAAAGGTGTTATTTTATCCTTTTCAGTAACCATTGCATGACGCAAGAATAATTTCAGTGCCTTAACCATATCTTTTCCAAGACCATTGTTCTCCCAAAAATCGTCTTTCTTTTTAAAATATTCCTCTACCCACGAATAGCGAATACCCATATTCTTATACTGGTCAATACTTCCATTCATTCTGTTACCCTCCTTAGGTAATGACTGTGATGCAGCAACAACACAGCCGCTGTTGATATTGTAGCATTTTTTGCATTTAGTACACTTATCATCAATATTGAATCCGCTTTCTGTCATGTGAATAAAACCGTTGGGGCAGTTAGCTTCGCATACACGACATTTAATACAGTATGCTGATTTTCGCAACACTGTTTTCAGCCACGAAAGAAAATATATTTCTTTCTGTGTACTTCCAAGCCCGCGCAGACGGAAAAAATGCTTTTCATCGGTGTAATTATATTCCATAATATAACGGTTTCCGTCACAGAATATTTCCACAATATTGTTAGGCAGAAAATTCAATTGCCCCAGTGTTTTTAACCATTCACGCCAATCAGCAGATACCTTATCCAAAGTAATGATCAGCTCCGATTCAATTCTCTCTTCGTGATAAAGGTTGCTCGGAGATGATAGCTTTGAGCCGTTGTGCCTGGATTTCCACACTCCGATTTCCATAAATTCTTTTTGGTTATTTGGTGGTAAATCCTTAGCGATAGTTTTGTTCATAATGATTTCATTATAAAATGTGGTAGTATTCCTGTCAGTAGGTGAACCTGCATACGACTGCTCCTTGAACCATGTATTCTTTACAGCCTCCATAGGGCATACAAGACAACCCGCCCTGCTGTTTCCGCGCTTATATGTTTCGTTTAGCAAAAGTTTCTTCTGATAGATATACATATAAAGCTCAGCAGAATTCCACTTGAGTATCGGATAAAAATCATATTGACCCTGGTGTTTTGTTCCGAAATTCAATTCGTCATATCTGCTTCTCGTCACGCTTTCATCGGCTCTCACACCCATCATTGCCATTCCCCGGAAATGAGGATTCTTTGTAATTTGCCTCAACAATAGAATCTGAGGGGCTGTTTTATGAACGCTGCAGCACCACCTCATCTTTTGTGCAGGAGGTCCGATTGTGTTCCAAGTATAATCAGGCTCAAACTGAGATTTTGCCCTAACAAAACGAATGCCTTGTTCGTTGCACCATTGTTCGGTTTTATCGATGACAGCATATGTATCGGAAAATTCCATTTGAGTGTCGCCAAAAAGCACCATAAATGCGTCATGCGGCAAAGCCCTCTGCACGATATCCAGCGCGACAACGCTGTCCTTGCCGCCGCTGAACGCAACATAGAACAAATCCACCTTGTTTTTATATTCAAGATATGTGTTGTACACTTTCTGTATGGTTTCCTGCACAAGCGTTTCGAGTATCTCGGCGTTCTTCGCAGCCATTCCGTCTGTGTCCACAAGGCGAAGCTCCCCGCCGTCCGGCTCGGGCTCTTCCAGAATAACAAGCTCCGGCGCTGTGTACAGCGAGCCGCCCTTTGTCCTTGCCACTGTCCTGCCGCGGTAAATGTAGTTGTTCGCTTCCGCCCACATAATTGGCGCAGAATCGTCCTTTGGGTAGTTCCAGTACCTGTCGAAACCGAGTATGTCCAGCTCCTTGCAGTAGACGGGGCGCGGCTCCTTGCTGAACTTTGCCTGTTCTGTCGTCAGCAGAGGGCCGCCTGTTTCCTCATCCCATGTATATTGATACATTGTCGTATCCTCTTTTCTGTTATTTTGGCTTTACAGGCTTCCGATTCACATTGCGCAGAATGCTCTCAATTCCCCTGTAGCTGCGCTTTGCCTGATATCCGTTTTCCACGAGATAATCAAGCGCGCTTTTCTCGGAAAACTCTCTGCCCGCTTTTGAAAGCACATCTGTGATAAGCGAGTCATAGTCGCAAATCGGCGATTCAGCCCGCACCATTGCGCCGCAGGCGTCTTTCCTCGCAAAGCTTGTGTGAACAAGACGAAACTTCCTGCTGAAATTAAACAGATAGCTTTCCAGCACAAAGCTGTTCCATTGATAGCCTATACCCGGGAAAGACAGGAACAGGTTAATCTCATTTATCGGAAGATATTCACCCGTGCATATTTCACCGAGGTGTTCGTCGATTGCCGATATATCAAAGTCGATTTCGTCCTTTCGGACAAATTCGTTTTCGCTGAGCCGCACCGTTTCGGACATCACCGCGTCCCAGTAAATCTGTGTTTCCATGTCGTCGGCGAATGCTTTCAGCTCATCAAAGCTCATTCGCTCACGCTCTTTTGCAAAGCGTCCGAAAACATCGTTTCGGTTTATCTCGCAGCCCTGCCTTGTAATTATCGGTCCGTTGAAGGAGAAATGCTCTTTAAGAATATATCCCAGGCAATTGCGCATACCATAGCGGGAAAACTCTGCCGCATTTATGGCAAGATTAGGGCATTTTTCGCCGATAATATTCATCAGCTCCACATCGGTCATATATCCTGCAAAGTCGAGCTGACTGCCGATTGCGGATATGAGTATCCTTTTCTCGCTTTCGTTAATGGGGAAATTCGGCGCATAATAGTAGGTGGCTGTTGCTACACTGACAAGCGAGCTGTCCGCCGCCAAAAGGAATTTTGTCTTGTCGATCGGAATATACCATAATGAATTGTGGATTTCATCCACGGTAAGGGGTAAGTGTGAATCACGCAATAGCCTTCGTATGTCAAGAGAGGGGTTGGATTCCCTGCCCCTTATCACAAAATGGGAGTGAAACCGATCGAATTTATCTCCTAAGCTTGCCTGCAGAAGGTCTGTCACAGACTCTTCTGTGTATATATGAAGCTCGGCTGCAAGGCGCTCACGGTACCGCTCGTAAACAGCGGAGGAATATACCGCGGTCGCTCCCGAGTCAAATGCCGAAACAATATCCGACAGCATTTCTTCAAGCAGCAAATTCTGATTGCTGCCGCCTTTCGGGAATACTCGTCCATCGCGCAAATCTCCTACCGCGCGGAGAATATCCTCCAGTTTTTCGTTTGTATATTCAAGTTCAACACCGTATTCGCCGGTATAATAAGTCCTGAATCTTCCGCGAAAAATAGCCCTCCCAAGCTGATAGCCGTCCTCTTTGAAATGCTTCTCCAGAATTGCATTCAGCCGCGCTTTTTCCTCTTCGCTAACGCCTGATAGACTGTCATTCGGTGATGTTATCCGTTCCGTATTATTTACCTTTTTTGCAACACCTGTATTATGTTTTTCCGGTAGGGTAACTGCCTGAACCGATAAGTCGGGATTGTTTTTCAGAAATTGAATATAAAGCTTGAGAAACGAATCTATTTTTGACAGATTTCGCTTAAAACGAATTCTGAACGACCTGTTCTTTTCCAGCTTTCCAATAATATCCTTAATAACATCGATATCGGTAATGGATAAGATAGGCTTCTTCACTATCCTCATAGAAATACAGTAGCGTTCCACATCGTCAAAAACAAAATATAATTCAGAGAGCTGCGCCGGAGATACTGTACCGGACAACCAGGCGAGAAACCTATCCCTGGCACTATTATCTTCAGGCATATCGACACCTCCATATTGATTTTCATACAAGTTCAGCAAGCAAAACTTACATATTACGCAACTATTATATCACAATATTACATCTTTTGCAAGCCTTTTATGGGACAATTTACATAAAACGAAAGTAAGGAGGCAACTAATGTACGATTTTGGACAATTACTGCGTGATATGAGAAAAAAGAAGCGAATGACGCAAAAGCAGCTTGCTGACAAACTGGGTGTTACAGAAGCAACGGTAAGCAGATATGAAAGCAACACCGCGACACCGCCGCTGGACACTCTGCGCTCAATATCGGCGATAATGAATGTGTCGCTTGACGAATTACTTGGAACTGAACAGCATTTTACTGTCTCGGTTTTTGGACTGACGGAACAACAAAATGAAATAATCAGGAGTTTGATATCATCTTTCCGTGAATTAAATTCCCAAACTCTTCCTACAATATCCGAAGAAAACTATGCCCTGCTTGGAAAAATTTCCGCCGAACTTACAAAATAAGCAAATCCGAGGACGAAAATATCCTCGGATTTCTACTATATTCAGTTGAATTGCAAGTGTTTTTTTGCCCACACTTTTGCCCACAGCAGCGCTCCGCAACAGGGCAAAAGAAAAAGGAATGCAACTGAAAAATTGCATTCCTTATCGTATTTCTAATTCAAGCAGCTTTCAGCGAGTTTCCGCGCAAAACACTACGATTCAGCACTTACGGATTTTCGCTTTTTCGGAAAGTAAAGCCTTGTGCTTGGCTTGCAGCCCGTTGAGGTCATCTGACACACGGTATGTTGATCAGATAATAATAGTCGTCTGCGTTCGAAAAGCCGACTTTTTGGTATAGCCGGTTCTATCCCGAAATCTGCGCCGTGAGCGCTATATTGAGCGCCGCGAGCAGTGCTATGACTTTCTCCATAATGGTGTCCTCCTTAAAAAATGGAATAAAAAATCACCCCCGAAAGGGCGTTTTATCTGTGTTTCCTGTGCCGCGCGAGAAATGCACGGAGCGTATCGGGCGGTTCGGGCGCGGCGCGCGGCATTCTGCTGTAACAGCCTGTCAATCCTAACGCCGCCGATACCACCACTGCGATAAGATTATTGAAATACTTGTTGTGCCTCATGGGAACTCCTTTCTGAAAAATGGGTATAGAAATGCACCCTCTGATTTCTCCGAGAGTGCAGCTGTATATTAAGTTTGGTTAAATACCTCTTACGTTGCCCTTAATGCAACCGTCTGTTTTACAGTAAACAGTACAACCGTTAGAGTATTCCTTATAAAGAATTTCATTACCGCAACGCGGACATTTTACTTCTAAATTGGGGTCTTTTATTTTTTGATTTAAGGCTTGCTTTTCCTTGCTATTCATCTGAGTAGCCATAAATTAACCTCCTTGCAGTATCATCATATTCAAGATACTCTCCAGCTTCTTTAGCTCTATCATAGGCATCAATCATAAGCTTTGCCCTATCCTCATCTGATAAATTAGGAGTATTTACAGCGGCATTGTAGCTTGCATAAAACTCATCGCGCCAATCTCCGACATCATAAGGCGAGGGGTGAGATTTATAATGACCATAATATTCGTGAGCTAAAACAGCACGAACTGATAGTGTATCTCGATTATTTGTTGAATTTTCGTCTGGGAAAACATCGCCCTTAATTCTAACATTCTCATCAATATCGCTAAAACCTGTTTGATTGCCGGAATTAAATTTTAATACATTTGTTGGTATTCCAATTGATTCCGCTTCAGCTTTAACATAAGAAATATCTTCTGAGGTTAGTTCATAAGAACGATTTCGGCGTTGACCATTAGCCATGTTTCGGTTATCAATATTTCTTGATTCTATTATACCACCATTCTCCAAGTCTGTCAAGGTGATTTGCGCATTCTCAAACGCCCTCTGCTTCCGAGTAACCGCACCCGTCTTAGCCGCCAAGCTCCGATTATACCCCGCCACGAACGTCCGCTCATACTCGGTATAAGTCCCCGCAGCGTTGCAGAAATCCTCATAGATGTCTTTCTGCCGACGAAGCTTAATGCTCGCAGCGGTGAATGTGTCCTCGTCCCCGGCTGCGTCCGCAACGATACAGCGGTCTTTCTGCTTGCGCATGGCGCGCTCCATCTTACGCATCTGCTGCTGCGCTTCGTAGGCGGTGTATGTTCTGCCCTCGTAGGTGAACGGCGGCGGGTCAATGTTCGCAAGCTCCTCCTCGGTGTAGGCAGGCTCCGAAACTCCCATAATAATAGGATAAGCGCTGTGCCGGCAGTTGTAGTCCTCAATAAGCGGGCGGACAATGGTTTCATATTTGCTGTTCGGATACTGCCGCCCCTGATAGATCGCGTGCGAGGGACGAGCACCGGCATGAGCGGATATCTCCCACCCGTCCGCGCCAAACTCCTCCGCGTTCTGCTCGGATATCTTCTGCGTGACCTGCGACACAGATGTCATCACGGCGCGCCGCACCGCGACCTCAATGCGGTCGGAATGTCCGCTGTTGTAGTAGACAGTCCGCACACCCGAAGCCGCCAGTGCGCTGCACGCCTGCCGTATCGCGGTGTTATAGTCGGTAACGCCGTTCACGACCTTCATATGCGCGGCGTCCATCTGATTTATCAGAAAATCGCCAAGCGACGAGAAAACGACTTGCCCGTCCGGATTTCGCTCCGCAAAACCGAGCGACTGCGTGTAGTTCCAACAGGCATTGTGCGTCTGCTTTATCTCCGCAG
>JBJESC010000258.1:0-2700 GCA_051882615.1 Oscillospiraceae bacterium | reverse complement strand
GGCTTATGCCGTTTGGCTTTCTGCTGGATTTGTGGGAGTGCCATAAGCAGTTTATTGGCATAGCAAAGCCGAAACGGGAGGTGTGCATTGATGAGGTTGTGCCGGTGGGGATTTGATTGGTAAATTCATTGATAAACTAGGGTTGAGTGGAACAATGAATTTGTTAAGGAAGATAGTCCTCAAGATAAATTTTAGTTCCGTTAAGATAAAAGGCAATGAGTATTTTTATATAGCAAGCCATATGCTAGGAAGTTATGCTCTCATATCACAGGATTCCCTCTTTTTCGGACTCGGGCATCAGTGATATCCAAGATTAGTACTTGTCTCTCACAATCCAAATGAACCATATCCACATAAACGGGACGTTCAGCATTAGCATCCACTCGGGCGCGAAAGGGCAGATAAAGCTGTAAAAAGCAAGAAGTAGTCCGGCAAGCGTTCCACAAACCTTGATGACTTTATTTTTTGTTGTCAATGCTGAAGATATCATCCATATTCCCTCAAAGATGTGGGCTGCATAACGAACGGTATTCGGCAATGTTAGACTTACACTTGCGATTCCAAGGGATAGATCTCCAGTAATACCGTGGAAGTTGTTCAAATACAGCAATCCACTTAGAACATCTAGAATCACCCAATAGGTTCCAGCTTTCCTTCCCCATTCTGGTACGGGTAATTTGCAGATCATAAAGAACATGGAAAGATGCCAAATGAGACCGAGATATTCTCTAGCGTATTGACCGGGTCCTTCAGTAAAAGCAAAGAATGGTGTGGAAATGACCAACAAAGCAAATGATATAATGACAAGTGTTTTAAGAGGTGGAAGATGATCCTGTTTCTCAGGAGTAAACCATTTCTTGAGTTTGTTCATAAATTTTCTCCTTAGTACTTGTTTTTACGCTACAAATGTATTATAATATAAATTGAGCAATGTTTCAATAGCAATGCGGTATGTGCTACAAAAAGGAGAAAAAATGTATCATATCAAGAATGATAAAAGAGCAATGAAGTCAGCAGATCTGATTTGTGGGGGTCTTGCTGATATACTAAAGAAAAAAACATATCCGGAAATCAGCATCAGCGAAGTATGTGCGCAGAATGGCGTTGCGCGAACGACTTTCTATCGGCTGTTTGATACATTGGATGATGTATTGACGTATCAGTTTGATAAACTGTTTGAAAATAGTCTGAACCGCTTTTCTTCGGAGCAACGCAAGGAAGTTACTTTTGCAAAGATCATGATTGAAACGGCGGTTTCGGACAAGGCACTTATCACAGCAATTGTTTCCGGTGGTAGAAGTGATCTGTTCAACTTCGTTACAAGACAGAAAGAAAATGCAATTCTTAGTGGCATTGGTCTGTTTATGACAGAAACTGACCGCAAGTACTGTACCGCAATGCTTACACAGCTTGCATATTCGGTGATATCAGTTTGGATTGCGACCGGCTGCAGAGAAAGTGCTGAAGAATTATATGCGATTATGCGGCACGAACTGAAAACTATATATGAAAATATGTGAGTATAGTATTTTACATATTATAATATGCTAAAAAATGGATGGTATTGATAAGAGTAACCCCGAGCCGCAAGGCTCTTTTTTTATACCCTTTTTCCAAGGAGGTGACGCAGAATGTCCGAAAATTTCGGCTTGAAAATCGGTCTTGAGGGCGAAAAGGAGTTCAAGAAATCCCTCGCTGAAATCAACAATTCTTTCAAGGTGCTTGGCTCTGAAATGAAACTTGTGGACTCCCAGTTCGACAAGAACGACAAATCCGCCGAGGCTCTCACAGCACGAAATCAAGTTCTGAACAAGGAAATCGAGCAGCAGAAACAGAAGATAGACACCCTCCGTACTGCTTTGCAGAATGCCGCCGAGTCTTTCGGCGAAAACGACCGCCGCACTCAAAGTTGGCAGATACAGCTAAACAACGCGCAGGCTGCTTTGAACGGAATGGAGCGTGAACTCAAAGACAATAACGCTGCTCTCGCCAATGCAGACAAGGGCTTTGATGAAGCCGGAGATGAAGCAAAGGATTTCTCCAATTCCGTTAAGAAAGCCGCCGACACAAGCGAGGACGCTGACGCGAAACTGGGTAAACTCGGAGATACCGCAAAGAAAATCGGCGCGGCTCTCGGAGCTGCCGCAGCCGCAGTCGGAACTGCCTGTGTTGCCGCAGGTAAAAAGCTGTGGGATATGGCGAACGATGTCGGCTCGGCGGGCGACCAAATCGACAAGACCTCGCAGAAAATCGGCATAAGCGCGGAAAGCTATCAGAAATGGGGCTATGTCTTTGAACGCTGCGGCGCGGACGTGGATAATCTCCAATCGGGCATGAAAAAGCTGTCTATCGTCATAACAGACGCGGCGAACGGCTCGGATTCCGCTGCTGAAAAGCTGTCTGCGGTAGGTCTTTCCATTGAGGACTTGAACGGAAAAAGTCAAGACGAGCAGTTGTCGCTTGTAATTACCGCCTTGCAAGGAATGGAATCAGGCGCAGAACGCACCGCCGCCGCAAACGACCTCCTCGGAAAATCCGCAACGGATATGGCTGCTGTTCTGAACATTACTGTGGAGGAAACCGAGCGTTTGAAGCAAGAAGCCGAGGACTACGGCATGGTGATGAGCAACGAAGCCGTAGCCGCCTCTGCCGCTTTTGAGGACAGCCTTACACGGCTCTCGCATACCGCCGGCGGTCTGA
>JBJESC010000257.1:0-2706 GCA_051882615.1 Oscillospiraceae bacterium | reverse complement strand
TGTTCTCAACAGTGATGAGCTTGAGGACGATATGAAGTTTGAGATTGACACATTTAATCGCCAGGTTATTACCGAAAATTTCAACAGAGCTGTTCTCGAAGAAATTGCTTGGGATTTTAATCCCGATGGAACAGGAAAAACGCTTATTTATGCGGTCAACGACTCTCACGCTGACCTAATCGTAAAGATACTGACTGAAATATATACTGAGGCGGGGATATCAAATGATGTGGTTATGAAAATAACCGGTAGCATTGATAACGGAAACAAAAAGAAAATATCAGAGGCTATCAAGAGATTTAAGAACGAGGCTAATCCGAAAATTGTAGTTACTGTTGATTTGCTGACTACCGGAATTGATGTTCCGGAGATTACGGCTTTGGTATTCATGCGCCGTATTAAGTCGCGTATTCTGTTTGAACAGATGCTCGGACGGGCAACCAGACTGTGCCCGGCTATTAACAAAGATCACTTTGAAATATACGACCCCGTTGGTGTATATGAGTCTTTGCAGCCGGTAAGCAATATGCCGCCTGTTGTAAATAATCCTAATACGACCTTTGAAGATTTGCTCAAAGGCGTTGAGGTTGCACAGGGTACGGACAAGTTGGATTACCAAATCAGCCTTCTTCTTGCAAAGCTCCAAAGAAAGCGCCGCAATGTTACCAGCAAGGCAGTGGAGCAGTTTACTCACTTGACAGGCGGGAAAGACCTTGCTGCATACGCAGAATATATTTCATCGTGTGATTCGGCACAGGCGGCTAAGGAACTGCTTACACACAAGGAAGCGTTCAGCGTACTTGACAAGGACAAAGGCAAGCGCAAAAATCCCGTGATAATAGACGACCACGATGATAAAGTTTTAGAACATACTCGTGGTTATGGTGATGGACAGAAACCTGAGGACTATATTGAGGCATTCAAAAAGTTTGTCACCGATAATGTTGATACAATTGCCGCTCTTAAAACAGCCTGCACAAAGCCATCCGAGCTTACGCGAGAGAGCCTGAAAAGCCTGCGATTGGAGCTTGACCGCCACAACTTTACCGAAAAGCAGTTGAATTCTGCTTGGAAAGAGATGACAAACCAAGACATAGTTGCAGACATTATCGCGTTCATTAGGCAACAGGCGCTTGGTTCGCCACTCATCAGCCATGAAACAAGAGTTAAGAGTGCATTTGCAAAGCTGAAACAGAATCACAGCTTTAACGCAACTCAGCTTGATTGGCTCAAACGCATTGAAAAGGTAATGCTTGAGGAAACCGTTCTTGACGAGCAGATTTTTGAAACGGGAGCATTCAAGAATTACGGCGGTTTCATAAACATTGACCGCCGATTTGGCGGAAAACTCAAGGAAATAATCAGTGAGCTGAACGGCTATTTGTACGATGATGGAGGAATTGTAGCGTGAATAATCAGGAGATTGTTGCCAAACTTTGGAATCTGTGCAATGTGCTGCGTGATGACGGCATAACCTATCAGCAGTATGTCACAGAACTTACATATATTCTTTTCCTTAAGATGTGCAAGGAAACAGGCACGGAGGGTTCTATCCCGGAGGAGTACCGCTGGGATGTGCTTATCAGCAAGGAAGGAATTGAACTTAAGTCGTTTTATAAAAAGCTGCTTGAACATTTGGGCGAGCAGTGTCAGGGGCGTGTTCGCGAAATCTATCAGGGCGCTCAGACCAGCATAAACGAGCCTAAGAACCTCGAAAAAATCATCAAGACTATTGACCAGTTTGATTGGTACAGTGCAAAGGAAGAAGGTCTCGGAAATCTTTACGAAGGTTTATTAGAGAAGAATGCAACCGAGAAAAAGTCCGGGGCAGGACAGTATTTTACACCTCGCCCGCTTATCAATGTAATGACACGGCTCATTGCACCTCAGCCAGGCGAGCGCTGCAATGACCCCGCCTGCGGCACATTCGGTTTTATGATTGCTGCCGACCAGTTTGTAAAGAAGAATACAGATGATTTGTTTGACCTTACCGTTGATGAGCAGGAGTTCCAGAGAACAGAGGCATTCACAGGCTGTGAGTTAGTTCACGACACCCACCGCCTTGCTTTAATGAATGCTATGTTGCATGATATTAACGGAAAAATCTATCTTGGCGATACCCTTTCAAATGACGGAAAGATGATGAAAGGGTATGATGTCGTGCTGACCAATCCGCCTTTCGGCACAAAAAAGGGCGGAGAGCGTGCAACCCGTGACGACTTCACATATCCCACCAGCAACAAGCAGCTCAATTTCTTACAGCACATATATCGCAGCCTTAACACCACAGGGACAGCAAGAGCGGCAGTTGTTCTGCCCGATAATGTTCTTTTTGCTGACGGCGACGGCGAAAAGATACGCAAGGACTTAATGGAGAAGTGTAATCTTCATACAATCCTGCGCCTGCCTACGGGCATTTTCTATGCACAGGGTGTAAAGACAAATGTTCTGTTCTTTAATCGTGGTACTACCGACAACAGCAATACAAAGGAAGTTTGGATTTACGATCTGCGTTCCGATATGCCGTCCTTTGGCAAGACAAATCCTCTCAAGGAAAGCCATTTCGACGAGTTTGTTGAATGCTACAAGGGCGGTGATTTGTCTGCACGTCAGGAAACATATTCTGAAGATAATCCTAACGGAAGATGGCGCAAGTTCACATACGATGAAATACTCGCAAGGGACAAGACAAGCCTTGACATAAGC
>JBJESC010000256.1:0-2714 GCA_051882615.1 Oscillospiraceae bacterium | reverse complement strand
TATTGATGTGGGCGTTGTAGAGCGTAATCGCATATTCAGAACCGCATATAAGCAGTATCTGTTTGACCAAGTAATCACAGCGGTTAAAGACAGCGCTCACGCTTATGCGGAGTATATGAAGCCGTTGGAGTAACAATGCTAATATATATTCAGAACCGCCCTTGAGTTTTTCACTCGGGGGCGGTTAAGGTTATTTCCCTCAAATTGAGTCTTCGTCATGATAAAGAATATCAGACAGCCGCTCAATGTTCTCTATTTCAGCATTGATAAATTGGCTGCTGATGTACTCAATGCTGGTCAGGGTCACGCGAACAAAAGCCACATCTCCAATGTCAAGACCTGCTGAATTGCAGGATAAATCCCGAATATTACCGCACTGTATTTCAGCCATATCGCTGAAAGTTACAAAGCTACTGCCTACGAAATTTGAGCGTTCAAAAAATTCCGGTTGGTCACCCAAAATCGGCAGCTTACTTTCGGTTGGATTAAAGAACAGCAAGCCTCCGTCAGGCTCGTAATCATTTCGTGCTGTAGCTCCCAGAAATCCTTCGATTGTTACCGAGCCATCAAACACCGCAAGCGGTCTTTTTTCGGTGGCACCGAACAAAAAACCGTCAAAATAGTATGGCTCGGGCGTGTCTGCATAATCGTCGATTTTAAACTCCGAAACCGCATTCACGAGCTTTAGTCCGCAGATTTCTTCACCAACATTTATGCGCTTGCATTCGTTTTTGTTTTCTGGGATTTCGCCTTTATACAGAACGTCGTCAAACGATTCGCTGTTTTGATAATTGTTGTATGCAGTGCCGGAAGGTTCTGTGAAATACTGAAAGCCTTCGCAAAGAACTGATGTGCCATAGTCGGTTCGGGTGAGTTCTGCGGCGGTTTTGTCCGTTCCATCAATTTCTGTGATTTCCGATGTGTAAATCGGCTCTCCGTCAAGTCCTGTGAAAACCGTTGTCTCGCCTTTCGGGATTTCATGGGCAATCGGCTCAGAATCGCTCTCGTCTGCGGTGCTTTGCGCCTTTTGGCTTGTTGTGGAAGATGTATATTCGCTTGCTGATTGGCTGTTATCAGATGTAGCTTCGTTGCCGTTACTGCACCCGCTAAATGCCGTTACCGAAGTCACTAATAGTGCCGAAATAATTGCAGCCCTTGATTTCACAATATCACCTCGCAGTATTATATTCGCAGACATTTCGTTTTTCTTTGGTTGAAAACAGCCATCCTGTGGCAAAGATAAGTAATCATCACAGATTATTCAGAGAATTCAATAGTCATAGCGTTACCGTTTTCGTCACAATAAGAAAGAGAATTACTGCTGATGACAATACTTTCAACATCACTTATCAGCGGGAAGAATTCACCGTATTGTCCCTCCGGAAAGTACAAATCTAGGTTTTCTCCATCAAATCGGTATAGTGTTGCATAATAAAATACATCACCTCTGACAGTAATCGGCACCAACAACACTGCAAACACGGGAAAATCATTGGTTTCACCGGCAATTAACTTGAATTCACAGCCTTCGGGTATTTCATTGTATGGACCGATTCCTAAAGCAGGGCTTGCTGCCTGTCTTTCATATTCGTTATTATCCGAATCTGTCACTTTAAGCGTAATTTCCTGTGTTATTTTTCCGTCAGAATAAACGCCATAGCAGAGCTTTATATTGTAGTTTTCGGTGTTTATTGATATTTCCTTATCGGTTGTTTCTGGGAATTCCGATGCTGTTTCAGAAGCAGCGTCAGAAGAGATTGCTGATAATTCAGTTGTTTCATTGCAGTTAGGAATGGTATTGCTATTATGGGAAATCCTTGAGCAACCACAGCTGAATATTAACGCTGCCACCAATATCAACGATATGTTTTTTCTCTCATTGCTCATCTTATCCACCTACTATATCTCAGCTCTATATTCGGGAAACTGATGAAGATAAGAATTTACGATTGTATCAATTTCATTCGAGAAAACTGATGGAAGATTTGTATCACAGTGATAGATTTTTATATTATCTGCTTCTAAGGATGAACAGTCTTTATCATATGTTATTGCCATACCTGATATTGGTAAAACAGATGTAGCAATAATTAAGGCTGAAATAGTTGACATTATTTTTTTTGTAATATTCATTGTTATTATTCCTTTCACATTAACCCAACCTCCCGGCAAGGCGGGTTATGAATTGTTGGTTTTGGGAGAATTCACGCATATCTGCCGGGCGATATGAAAAGTCTTACCTTGTGTAGAGCTTTACTTTACCTGCCTCTTTGCCGGCTCAACAACCTTAACATAAGCTCTGAGCTTTGCCGGCTCCTTAGGCTGATAGCAATCAAACCAAGAAGCAGCTCCGCATGCCTGCTTTGCGGTTGCAAGTGCAACATTCGCTGTAAGATTAAGCATAGCAGTTTTGATTGTGTTTTTCATTTTTTGTCCCTCCTTCCACAGAATAATCCAAGTAACATTAATGCTGCAACGAAAAATAGAGTGAGTGCTACTATATGATAAAGATTGCTATGAAGAATGTACATAATTCCCATCACAGCAAGCCATACCGTCATCTCAACAATACTGATTATTTTGCTTCGTTTCTTTTCCTGTACTGAAAGCAATTTATTCGGATTCTCAACAGGTGCAAAGCTGCATACAACAATCAAACTAAACAGATACAAAATAATCCAAAAATAATCTTGTATGCCGGATAATAGGCAATC
>JBJESC010000255.1:0-2719 GCA_051882615.1 Oscillospiraceae bacterium | reverse complement strand
TCCTTTGCTGCGTATATCTCCTTAATCGGATCTGCAGTAAGAGATACTCTGATAGTATCGCCTATTCCGTCACACAAAAGCGAACCAATTCCAACGGCGGATTTCAATACGCCTATTTTCTCTGTACCCGCTTCGGTTACTCCAAGGTGCAGCGGGTAATTGACTCTTTCGGACAAAAGACGATATGCCGCAATCATAGTCTTTACATCAGAGGATTTAATGCTGATAACAATATCGTCAAAATCGCAGTCATTAAGCAGCTTAACGTGACCCAGAGCGCTTTCGACAAGTGCCTCAGGAGTGGGCTTTCCGTATTTTGCAAGAATTGCCTTTTCCAGCGAACCCGAATTCACACCAATCCTAATCGGGATATTTCGTGCTTTGCAAGCGTCGGCAACCGCCTTCACCTTGTCAGGAGAGCCGATATTTCCGGGATTTATACGGATTTTATCAACACCCTGTTCCACACAAGCAAGAGCGATTTTATAGTCGAAGTGAATATCCGCAACAACGGGAATACTAACCGCTTCTTTTAGAGCGTAAATCAGTTCGGCATTTTCAATCTTAGGAACAGCAGCTCTGATAATCTCGCAGCCCGCCTTTTCCAACGCCACAGCCTGTTCAACGCTCTCACGAATATTCTCCGCAGGAATATTCAGCATTGACTGAATATAAACCTTGTCATCTCCGAGAGTAATATCTCCGACCTTAACTTGTTTTACAGAGCTCAATCAAAAATCCCACCTTGTCCCCCGCAGCTTGAAAACAGCTTCGTTATATCATTGAATGTTACAAAAAGCATCAGCAACATCAGAACAGCAAATCCAATAAAATGAATCATTCCCTCAACCTCGGGTTTTAGCGGCTTTCTGCGGATTAGCTCTATCACAAGGAACACAAAACGCGAGCCGTCAAGCGCGGGGATAGGCAGCAGATTAAACACGCCGACATTTATGGTAATAAGCGAAACAATACTCATCAGGTCTGCGAAAGTATAGGTTTTAACCGCTTCGGTGATTACCGAGCCTACCCCAATAGGACCCGAGAGGTCATTCAGCCCATATTTTCCTCTTAACATATCAAACAGAGTCATAAGAACTAAACGAGCGGTAGAAGCACTCTCACGGAAGCCCTCGGAGGTAATATTTACAAAATTCTTTTCAAGACGGTAAACAGCAAAATCAAAGTATATTCCCGTTGAACCGTCCTCGTGTTCTGTCGTCATAAATTCAACGTCTTTTATTGTGATTTTCTCTCCGTTTCTTCTGACGGTAAAATCAAATACCAGATTACCCTCGTCATTCTTTCTGTCGCTGCTCTGTAATTTATAACTAACATCAGTAACAGAGAAAATCGGCAATCCGTCTACTTTCAGAATTTCATCTCCGACCTGTAAATACTCCTGAGAAACGCTCTGGTCACGGAACGCAGCTATTGTCCTTGAAGCCATTGCCTCGGAAGCACAGAGCGAAATTACAACAACAATATACCCAAGTATCAGGTTCATTAGGGGTCCCGACAGAATTACAATCATTCTCTGCCATACGGGTTTTCTGTTAAAAGCGCGGGGGTTGGGTTCAACTTCAACGTAATCGTCATCATAACCGCCGTTTTCTCCCTCAAAAGAACAGGAACCTCCTATCGGAAGCGCGCGAATAACATAATCAGTTTCCTTGCCTTTCTTCCTTAAAATCACAGGTCCCATTCCAAACGCAAACTCCTTGACATAAATGCCGCACGCCTTAGCGGCAAGAAAATGTCCGAGCTCGTGAAGAAGTATAATAAAACAGAAAACAAGAATTGCTACTAATATCGGTAATACATTGCTGAAAATCTCTGCCATAACTGCTCCTAATTAATATCTGCTGTATTTCTCAAAAACATAATTTTCCGCCGATTCCTGTGTTTCAAGAAGCTGACCAAGCGACGGTTCGGGAATAAACTTCACGTCCGAAAGAGCAGAATTCACCGCCTCGCCTATATCAAGGAAGCTAATTTTTCCATCAAGAAAGAGCGAAACCGCCGCCTCATTGGCACAATTGACGATGCAGGGCGCATTGCCTCCTTCTTTGAGTGAAGCCCTTGCCGCCTTAAGACAATCGAAAGTATCTTCATCGGGCTTTTCAAAAGTCATCGTTCCGACCTCTGTAAGCGAAAGCCTCTTTGCAGGAGAAGCAACCCTTTTGGGATAAGTCAGCGCAAACTGAATGGGAATTCGCATATCAGCTGTCCCCAGCTGCGCTATAATCGCACCGTCCTCAAACTCCACCGCAGAATGAACGATACTCTGACGGTGAACAACAATCTCAATCTGCTCAGGAGCTGCATTAAACAACCTCACCGCTTCAATAAGCTCAAGGCCCTTGTTCATCATTGTGGCGCTGTCTACGGTAATTTTCGCGCCCATACTCCAATTCGGGTGATTAAGCGCCTGTTCTCTGGTGATGTTCCGAAGCTCATCGCGTGTTTTACCGAAAAACGGTCCTCCGGAGGCTGTTAGGATAATTTTGGAATAACGGTTATCTCCGGCTCCAAGAAGCGATTGGAAAATCGCCGAATGCTCGCTGTCAATCGGCAGCAATTTTACACCATATTCCCGAAGCAGTTTCATTACCAGTTCTCCGCCTGTAACAAGCGTTTCTTTATTGGCAAGAGCAACATCATTTCCCGCCCTTATTGCCGAAATCGTGGGAAGTAATCCTTCCATTCCTACAATTGC
>JBJESC010000254.1:0-2726 GCA_051882615.1 Oscillospiraceae bacterium | reverse complement strand
ATCGGCTGGTAGTACACCTCGACCTTTCTCTCGGCAAGCGCCTTTTCGATTATCTTGCTGATATTGTTGCTGATTTCAAACTCCCGAGGATTGTAAACCTCGCTTGCAAGCATATATCTGCCATTATAGTGGTTCTTTTCGTGGAAAACACGTCCGAACGTCATCAGCGACTTGAAGTTGTCAATCTCCTCGGGGCAGCGTGCCAGCACCACCACAGGCGTTAAATTGATGTCAAATCCGTTGAACCGCGAACGCACTTTCAGGTCGTTCACGATGTATTCAGCCGCCATCACAGCCTTATCGCGGTCACCCTCTCCGAAAACAACGCGGTATCTGCCCCTGTCGAGGAAATAACACTCGCAGTAGCATTTCAGCGACCTTGTAATGTTCTCGATATGCCGCGCAACGTATTCAAGAAGCAGCATTGACGCTTCATAGCCTATCATATTGCTTATGTTTTCATAATTGCCGATATTGAGCATAACGACATTGACGTGCTTTTTGTTCTTGAAAGCGCGCTTCATATCGTTAGCGTAAGCGCTCTGCTTGAGAAGCCCCGTATAGCTGTCCACAAAGTCCTCGGGACGCTGAATTCCTACGCTTACTATCAGCTGGGAAATAGCAACCGCAAAGCACTCCACACGGAATTGCGGAACAACCAAATGAATGATAATCGCTATCAGCACCAGCCCCACCATAGAGAACAGCGACAGGATTTTTCGGAAATTGAACTGACTCCGATATTTAATGATGTAGATAGAATCGGCTACGAAGTAAAGCAGCGTACACACATACAATCCGTAGAACGCCCACGAGTGCTCGTATCCGTTCTCAAAGGTGAAAATTGCCTTTGTAAGCGGATTGGTAAGAAGCGCCAACGCGATAATCAGATACGGAATATACAGCATGTGCTTGAGGATTTTATTTTGCTTAATCTTATGCCAGGTATCCATAAGGCTTATGATAAAGCATATATGCAGCGGTGCCTGAGCGTTGTGCAGCAGCAGAAAGCCCGTATGCAGAAAGCATACCCAGAACGGTGAGGAATTCGGCATTGCGTCCACCATTTCGGCAAACACATCAAAAACCGCCGCAAGAAACGCAATCAAAACAGACGCAAGGAATATTCTGTTAGAAAGTCCCTTGGTCATCTTACGGTAGACTATGGACATAATGAGGACGCACATTACCACCAGCGCGGCTAAATCAAATGATATGCCTAACAGCATTTCCTCACCTCCGACCGCTTCATTCTCCGAATATGAAAATATACGTTTTATGTGTATCAAATTCTAAACACTTATTAAATACAGTATATCAAAAATATGCTCCCGTGTCAACACATCATTCGTGATTTTGTTATATACTTGATAAATTTTATGATAATATTTATGCATTTTACACATAGCGTTATTTAAACAAAAAAGCGGCGAATTTCTTCGCCGCTTTGGTTTGTCGAAAAAGTCCAAAAACAGGCTGGCGAGAAAGGTGCAGATACGCGCATTATCCGCTTCGCGGAAAACGCTGAAACGTCGCCACGGCTAGGCTTTGTTTTGGTTCCCCCTTTGCTGCGCGGCGTCCGCTTGTGGGCAGCTTCTGCCTGCCGCGCTTTTGGGGGCAACCTGCAAACATCGTGTTTGCACTGCCAACAGGGGCTTGACAAAGTAGATGCGCCTTTATCGACAGCCTGAAGCGGCGAATTTCTTCGCCGCTTTGGTTTGTCGAAAAAGTCGTTTTTCTGCGAGAGACGCCACCACCAAAGCTCGGGCGGAACAAAGTGACGCACGAGATTTAGCCCTGCCCCCTCCCCCTTCGGGGGAGGGGGAGAAGTCGGGCGCGTGCGCGCCTGCGACTGCATTGGGGGCTTCGCCCCCAACCCCCCATTGTGGTTGTTGCACCACACATAATAGGTTTTTCGACAGAATAAAGCGGCGAATTTCTTCGCCGCTTCTGTATTATGTGTGAACCGTAATCAGATGAATGCGTAGTTCGATTTGCCGCTCTTCTTAACGGAATACATCGCGTCATCCGCCTTACCGATAAGGTACTCAACGCGGGTGTTGTAGTCGTCTCTGATAACCGCAATACCGATTGATACGCTGACGGGCAAGCGCTCGCCATCATCGGTATCAAAGCCAATCGCAAGAGCGTCAATAATCCTCTGAGCAATCGTTGCGGGATTATTGGTTTCTGCATTTCTTACCAAAGCGATGAACTCGTCGCCGCCGTATCTTCCTGCGAAACCAATATCGCCAACCGCCTCCTTGATTGTCTTTCCGACAAACTTCAGAGCGGCGTCGCCGACTGCGTGAGAGTAGTTATCGTTGAAGTGCTTGAAGTCATCAACGTCGATGAAGAGAACCGCCATCTCAGACTTACGCATTTCGGAGAGCGAAATCTCGTTGTCAATCTGGCTTTCAATTGTCTCACGGTTGTAGAGGCTTGTAAGAGCATCGTAGCTTGCACGCTCGGTGAGCTGCTGCTCGGACTTCTTAGCGCGGTCAATATCAACCATAACTCCGACAATCTTAAGCGTCTTGCCATTGTCGTCCTTAATGGTGGAGGTTCTCATAAGTACCCAGATAAAGTCACCGTAGATGTTCTTGATACGATACTCGTTGCGCTCGAAGTTCTTGCCCTTTTCAAGTGCGTCCAGATCAGATCTGTATCTGTCAGCGTCATCGGGGTGAATTTTCGCCTTGAGCAGGAAGCTGTCGCCGAAGTGG
>JBJESC010000253.1:0-2728 GCA_051882615.1 Oscillospiraceae bacterium | reverse complement strand
GGCAAGAAGTTTAAGTATGTTATCGACCGAAAGGTTGAGGTAATCAAGACTATCGGAACAACGACCGATATTAAGGTTGAGGGCGGTACGAAGATTACGCTTCAGGCGGTTGCATACACCGGCTCTAAGGTTTCGGCTTCTATCAACGGCAAGGTTGTTGCGCTTCAAGCGAAGCCCAATTCGGAGATTATTGATGTAAACGGCTCTTATTCGGAATACGTCGGTTATTACACTACTCCCGAGGGCATAATAGGCAGCGAACAGAACCTCGGAAAAATTACCTACTATGCAAATTATTCGGGAAGCGAAAAATATCTCACGGGCGGCTCTGTTACCGTTGAAGCGAAGCCCGAACCTCCCAGAATGGATATTGAGGTTGAAATTAAGGACCAGTCCTCGGCAGGTACAGGCGAGGTTGTCGGTACGATTGACCCGATTATGACCGAATCCGATTATGTCAAGTATATCAAGGTTTTAGAGGACTACACGAGGGTATATGACCCGATGATGACGGGCGCTGTTCCGTCTCCCGCGTTTGTCGAGCTCCCGATGGGAACGCTGGATTACTACAAATCCACCGTTGATGGCTACATCATTTCTTCAACAGGTAAGCGTTATCGTTCGGAGGACGTTAAGCTGTTTGATGATACGGGACTCGGCGATAATGCTTTAAAGGTGCTCTCGGTCGGAAATAAGGACGGCAAGAGCTTTATCAAGATGAATTTGCGTTATAAGGCAAGCTTTAACATAACCACGTCTGTAAGCTACACCGAGGGCATTGACGGACCGTTTGCAGTTGAGAGCTTTAACCCGCAGTATGTTTATATCACGTTTGACAATATCACTTCGGTTACGAAGCTACCCGATTTCTCGTCCTGTGCGCTGTTCTCGGAGGGCGAGTGGGAGACTGTCACGGTAGGCGGTATTCCTAAATTCAGAATGAAGCTGAAGCTCAGACAAGCGGGAATTTACAGCGGCGTTTACGCTACTTATGATAAGGACGGGGATTTGCTGCTCCAATTCAAGGTTCCCACACCGTCGATTGCGGGAAAGGTAATAATAATCGATCCCGGACACGGAATAAAAGAGAATGGTTTGCTTGATCCCGGAGCAATAGGCGAAGTTACCGAGCAGGCTATTGTGCGTGAGGTTTCCAAGCGCCTTGAAAGTGTTCTGAAAGAAAAGGGTGCGATTGTATACCGCCTTGATACTGAGAACACATATTATCCCACAAGCGAGCGTTCTCATTATGCAAGGAAATACGACGCAGACCTGTATATCTCCCTGCATTGCAACAGCGCTGCAAATCTTCAGGCTCACGGAGTTGAGACGTATTACTTCACGCCGTTCTCACAGCCGCTTGCGAAATACATAACAAGCTCGCTTTCGAGCTATTATGATAATACGCTGTATAACGACGGAACTCAGAGCTCGCGTGGAGATAAGTACAGCTACTACAAGATGACGCTTGAACAGAGTGTCCCCTCCGTAATGGTTGAAATGGGATTTGTTTCCAATGCTAAGGAATGTTTGCTTATGGCGAATTCCGAAAATCAAATCGGAATGGCGAACGCTATTGAAAAGGGAATTGAGCAATTCTTTGCGAGAAGTACGCTTACTTCAAATTAAAGCAAATTTTTCCCTCGGCAAAAACTAACACATCAACAAACAATTACCTTTAATATTTTTTCGGTTGAAGAAGATAATATTAGCGCAAGGGACAAATCGAAATGATTTGTTTCTGCCGTAATGTCTTTTGCGGATACCTTGTTTTAGTTAACGTAACAAGCCCCCGCAATAATTCGGATATTACGAAGGTGTTCTCTTAATCCGATGCTTCTAATCGGAATGAGATTTAAGTTTTGTTTTTGCAAAGGAGAATTATTATGTCTAACAGACAGTCTAAAGCAGCACTCGACAGCCTCAAGATGCAGGCTGCAAACGAAGTTGGCGTTAATCTCGCAAACGGTTACAACGGTGACATCACCGCTCGTCAGGCAGGCAGCGTGGGCGGAATGATGGTCAAGAAGATGATCGAATCCTACGAGCAGTCCGCTAAGTAAGCGAATTTCACTCTGAACACACGATCCCCCGGGCAATAGTCCGGGGGATTATTTTGTAAAAAGAGAGCGCCACGGGGGATACCGCGAACGCTCTTGGCATAGTGTTGCAGCCAAAGGCAAAGGCTGCAAAAGGAGGATTAATGAGTGTCGTAATCAGAGGATAATGCAAATCAGTCCGCCGCAGCCGTCGTTAATAATACGCTGGATTGTTTCCTGCAATTTCATTCGCGCGTCATTCGGCATACGGTTCAGCTTATTGTGCAACCCCTCGTTAACTAAATCGGAGAGGGATTTACCAAAGATGTTGCTTTCCCAGATTTTTGTGGGGTTCTCCTCAAAGTCGGTAAGGAGGTAGTTTATAAGTTCCTCGGATTGCTTCTCGCTGCCCACAATGGGATTGATTTCGGTGGTGATGTTTGCGGACATCATGTGAATTGACGGCGCGGACGCTTTCAGGCGAACGCCGTATTTTCCGCCCTGCTTGATGATTTCGGGCTCTTCAAGAGTGAGTTCGTCCATCTGTGGGAGTACAATTCCGTAGCCTGTAGCTTCAACTTCCTCAAGCGCGTTCTTTACACGCTCGTATTTGCGCTTTACGGCGGCAAGTTCTATCATACAAGGCATAAGGTCGTTTTCGCTGTTGAGTTCAAGACCTGTTGCTTCGC
>JBJESC010000252.1:0-11053 GCA_051882615.1 Oscillospiraceae bacterium | reverse complement strand
GTTTCTTCCCTGATAATATCCTGCTGCCGACAGATAATATTTATTTTCCCCTTTGCGCTTGTATTTGCCGAAATTGCAAAAAACAATTATGAGATGAATTGGCTTTTGTGGACAACTTTTCCTATTGCAGAACTGCTTACAGCTATAATTGCTGCGCTTCTTTTCCGCAGAATTTGGCACAAAAATATCGCAAAAACTGAATAAAGATTGTTTGCTTCTACCATTTGCAAAATTTTTATCGTTATGTTAAAATATAATTAATTGAATAAGTAACGACACAAGTTATACCCTTGGTATGTAAATCTGATTACGGTACAGAAATTTGATTTACGCCAAAGGTATAGCTTTTTTATTTGTTCATAATTATTTAAGGAGAATTATTATGCCGAAAAACCAATTTGAAAGAATGATAAATCAGGTGCTGATTAAGGCAGGAGATATATCAAAAAGCTATGGTAATTTAATCTTTTCTGATTTCTTTTTACAGCAAAGATTTCATAATGTCAACGCAGCTTTCGATACCGAGTACGCCGCTGTCCAGAACGACATCGTAGTTTTTAAGGTCGTCCCACTTTTTGCCGGTGTTGGCGTAGAAGTAATTTGCGCGTTTCTTGTCGAAGCGCTTTCGGGTAACGTCCGCCATTGTGGGTGAAACTCCGTATTCATCAATTATCCTGCTTTTCTTCGCAGCGTCATCGGTGCATCTGATAAACACGCGAAGGACGCCATCCTGCTCCTTCAGTGCATAAGACGCGCAGTGCCCCAGAAAAATTGACCTTCCATTCTTTGAAAAGCGCTGTATTTCAGCCTGTTCCGCGACAAAAACGTGTCCTTCCATGCTCAGCATATCAGCATTTCCGGAATGTGCCTGTCCCATGATATAGAGCGAATACAGAAAGCTGTTTGTAGCGCTTTCTTCGTATTTCTCGATGTCCTCGACAGAAATATTCTGCTTTGCGGACACAGCTTCAAGAATCTCCCGTCCGTAGCATAAAGCTCCGGTTTCCTCGGCAAGGCGGCGGGCAATCAGCGTGCCGCCGCTGCCGTATTCGCGCTCAATTGTGATGTGTCTGATATTCAAATTTATCCCCTCCCTTATGCACTCTTTTCTTCGAACTGGCTCTTGTAAAGCTCAGCATAGAAGCCGTTTTTCGTCAGCAGTTCGTCGTGTGTACCGCTTTCAATGATGTCGCCGTCCTTCAGTACCAGAATAAGATCGGAGTTCTTGATGGTAGACAGCCTGTGGGCGATTACAAACGATGTGCGGTTTTCCATCAGCTGATCCATCGCATTCTGAATCTGCTGTTCGGTGCGGGTATCAACGGAGCTGGTCGCCTCATCAAGTATCAGCATAGGCTTGTCGGCAATCATTGCACGGGCGATTGTAAGCTGCTGTTTCTGACCCTGCGACAGATTAAGCTGATCGTTAAGTATCGTGTCATAGCCGCTCGGCAGAGTTCGGATAAAGTGATCAAGTCCCACTGCCTTGCACGCACGGGTTATCTTTTCGTCACTTATGCCCTCCTGACAATATACCAAATTCTCGCGTATCGTTCCCTCAAACAGCCATGTATCCTGCAACACCATACAAAATTGTGAGTGAACGTCCTCCCTTGTCAGCTCCTTGGTAGGTACTCCGTCAATACGGATTTCGCCGCCCTGAATCTCGTGAAAGCGCATAAGAAGATTAACCATAGTGGTTTTGCCTGCACCCGTAGGACCTACGATTGCAACCTTCTGACCGGGCTTTGCGGTGGCACAGAAGTCGTGAATTATGATTTTGTCGCTGTCCTCGTAGCCGAACTTAACGTGGTCAAACTCAACCGTGCCCTTTGCTGTACCGAGTTTCTTGGTCTTGCTGCTTTCGTCCTCCATCTCCTCAGCCTCAAGAAACTCAAATACGCGCTCTCCGGCGGCAGCAGCGGACTGGAGAGACTGCATTGCCTGTGCAATTTGCGAGAGGGGCTGTGTGAAATAGCGAACGTACATCATGAAGGCAACGATAACGCCAAAGCCTATTCTGCCTTCAAGCGCCATTGCACCGCCAACTACGCACACCGCAACATAACCGAGGTTTCCGATAAATCCCATTATAGGCTGCATAAGACCCGCAAGGCACTGTGCCTTGAATGCGCTGTTCTTGAGGTTGTTGTTCATTTCATCGAAGGTTCTCTCGGACTTTTCCTCGCCGTTATACGCCTTAACAACGGTGTGTCCTGCGTACATTTCCTCAATGTGACCGTTCAGCTCGCCGAGGTGCTTCTGCTGACGCGCGAAATACTTCTGGCTTCTTCCCATGATAAGGAACATAAACACAAATCCGATAAGGCTTGCAAGCACCGCCGTAAGTGTCATAATCCTGTCGGTAATAAGCATCATAACAAAGCTGCCGACAAACAGCACAATTGCGGTAACAAGTCCCGAAAGGCTCATATTGAGCGACTGACCTATCGTGTCAACGTCGTTTGTGACTCTGGAAAGCACATCGCCTGTGCTTGTCTTGTTGTAAAAGCAAATCGGCAGGCGGTTGATTTTACGGGAGATGTCGGAGCGCATCTGCTTTGATACTCGCTGGGTAACGGTTGCCATAATCCAGCTCTGAACCACGGAAAGAACATAGCTCAGGACATAGATAGCAACCAGAAACAGCGCTATCTTCAGTATCGCGTCCATATCAATGGAGGGCTTTATAAGACCGTAGACCGAAGCGGGAAGCTCGTCCATCTTCTTAAGCGCCGCTTCGGTATTCTCCATATCTATCTCGGAGAACATCTCTATCATTTGCGTCTGGTCGGCGGCAGTTATTGTCACGCCGTCAACCACGACATCGGAATACAGCGCAGCGCTTACCGAGTCGGGAAGACTGTTCATTGCTTCCTTCATTGCGTCTGCGTCGTCTTCGGACAGGCCTGTGAGAAGCTCCAGAGTTGCCATCTGGTCGGCAACAGATATTGCCGAGCCGTTCACCTCTATCTCGTTTGGCATCTTGGATTGGTCGCTGAAATTAGCAGTGATTTCTTCCATCACAAGTTCCATGTTGTCAGCGATGTTCTGCGATATGGAGTCCGTGATTTCCTCCAGCTTTTCCGTGTCGGGAGCGATACCGTCGGTTATGCAGTCGGTCATGTCGGAGAGCTTATTCGGACCTATCAGCGTGCATATCGTTCCCACTGCCGCGCATATCAGCGCGATGATAATAACGGCTTTGTACTTGCTGCAATAGCCGAACAGCTTTTTCCATGTGCCAACAAGGTCCTTGGCTTTTTCACCGCTGCCGGGACCTCCGGGACCTCTCGGTCTTCTGCCCGCTTGTGCCTGTCCGAGTTTATATTCTTTGTTATCCATTACGCAAGTTCCTCCTTTGAAAGCTGGGATAGGGCAATCTGACGATAAACCTCGCAGTTCTCCATCAGCTCCTCATGCTTGCCCATGCCGGCAATTTTTCCCTCGTCAAGGACAATTATCTTGTCCGCGTCGCGGATTGTACCGATACGCTGTGCCACGATAAGTCGGGTGGTGTCCCTGCACTTTTCGTCAAGGGTTTTGCGAAGCACTCTGTCCGTCTTATAGTCAAGAGCGGAGAAAGAGTCGTCGAAAATCAATATCTCGGGATTCTTTGCAATCGCGCGGGCAATGGATATACGCTGCTTCTGTCCGCCCGAAAGGTTCGCGCCGCCCTGTGAAACATAGCCTTCATAGCTGTTCTCCATTTTCTCTACGAAATCGGTTGACTGCGCTGTCGCAACGGCGTCCTTAACGGCTTCAAGGCTTGGCTCGGGCTTCCCGTTGTCGCCGTAGGCAACGTTGGAGCGGATAGTGCCTGTAAACAGCGTAGCCTTCTGAGAAACATAGCCTATCTTGTTGCGGAGGGCTTTCTGCGAATACTCCCTGACGTCAACCCCGTCCACAAGCACCTGTCCCTCGGTTGCATCATAGAAACGCGGGATAAGGTTGATGACGGTGCTCTTGCCGCAGCCTGTCGAGCCGATAAAGGCAACCGTTTCGCCCTTTTTCGCGGTGAAAGTAATATGCTCCAGCACGTTTTCCTCTGCGTCGGGATAACGGAAGGATACGTCTCTGAATTCAACCTCGCCTGTTTTGCCCTTTGTGCCCTCTGTTGCTGTGCCGTCCTTGATGGTGATTTCGGTGTCAAGCACCTCGTTGATACGCTTTGCGGCTACGAGCGCACGGGGGAGCAGTATGAAAATCATGACAAGCATCATGAAGGACATTACCACTTGAATTGCGTACTGCGAGAATACCATCATTTCCGAAAACAGGTTTATCTTATCAAAAAGTCCCGCCTTGTTGATGAGCAGCGAGCCTACCCAGTAGATGACGAGAGAAAGACCGCTCATGACCAGCTGAATACTCGGCATCATGAACGCCATGGTGCGCTGGGCGAAGAGGTTGGTATCAGTGAGCTCGGTATTGGCTTTCTCAAATTTGTTCTCCTGATAGCTTTCCGCATTATAGGCGCGGACAACCCGCAGCCCCGTCAGATTTTCGCGGGTAACGCGATTGAGGTTATCGGTGAGCGTCTGCATTTTCTTGAATTTCGGGAGAGCGACGGAAACGCATACCCCGACCACGCACAGCAGAACAACCACCGCAATGCCCGTGGAAAACGTCCACTGCCACGACTTATCAGCAATCTTGCAGATAGCCCATACCGCCATGATAGGCGCGCGCAGCAGCATTTGCAGACCCATTACAATCAGCATCTGAACCTGCACGACGTCGTTTGTGGAACGCGTAATAAGGCTCGCCGTTGAAAAATGTCCTATCTCCTCCATAGAGAAAGACTGCACCTTGCGGAAAAGGCGGCTGCGCAGGGTAGCGCTGAAGCCCGAAGAAATCCTCGAGGCGCAAATCGACACCGCAACAGACGCGGCAAGGCTTCCGAGTGCATACAGCAGCATTTTTCCTCCTGCCGTCAGAATGTCCGACATGGTGCTGCCTGAGGTCTGAACAAGCATTGTTATTTCGGACATATATTCCGGCATAGCAAGCTCCATCCATACGGTGATAACGACAAATACCACCGCAAGGAACGCCAACCCCCATTCTTTCTTGGTAAGGTTTTTAAGAAGTTTTATCATCAAACAACATCTCCTTTATTTGTTTTATTTTTGTTTTAAAAGTACTTTACTTTCAAATCAAATCTTGTTATAATATAATAAACCCTGCTATAATAGCAGAGTCAAGAGATAATTCTTAAAATGTTTGCTAAAAGTTATTTATTATGTATATCGAAAACGGTGCATTTGCACAAATGTGAAATATGGATGAAAAGGAGAAAAAAGATGGATAAAAATTACCTTACAATCAGCGAATTTGCAAAGTTAAGAAACGTCAGTATCGGCTCGCTTCGGTATTACGAAGAACTGAAAATACTTGTACCCGCGAAGATAGATCCAAACACGAAATACCGCTATTACCTACCCCAACAGCTGGCAACTCTGGACATGATAATAATGTGCATTGAAATGAACATTCCGCTTAAAGAGCTGAATAACTACGTTGACGCGAACGGCTATCTCAACCAAAAACAGATATTGGAACACGGAAAAAGCGTAATGCAGAAAAAGATAGCCGAAATGCAGGCAAAGCTGGAGATAACGCAGTATGCACTCGACAGTATGGAACGAAATCGGCAGTACAGCAAATGCAAGGGTGTTTATACCCGAGAGATTGAGGAGCGGTTTGTGCTGGAGGTGCCGCTTGAGCCGAACCGGAAGCACGACACTCAGAATGCCAGACTGCCAATGGAGGCGTTTCAGTACGCTCAGGAGAAGAATATGTGTCCCGTCTTCCCTGCGGGGATAATACTCCACTATGAAAAGGAACCGATGGAGGCTGCGTTTTATTTGCAGGTACTGCACCCCGACAAGCAGGACGAACGTATCGTTTGTTTGCCGAAGGGGAATTACTCCTGCCTTCAGGCTGAGCTTAATCTCCGAACGGACATAAAGCAGATAATAGCTCGTCACTTCGGTAAAAACGAAAAAAGGATGTTCATTGTCGCGAATATTCTCCAGAAGAAAATGCACTTTGACAGCAGGCACAGCGAGATTCAGACGCTGAGCCTGCAAGATTGCTGATTCATATAATAATACCGCCCGTCAATTTGTAAAAATAACGCGCGGCTGTATTGAAATTTTCGGAAGAATATGGTATAATAAACGAGAAGCTTTTATTATACTTTTATCTAAATGACCTCACACATACGCAAATCAATATAGGGTGATTGTTCCATGGTCGGATTAACTTAATTTCAGATGACGGAGATGATTTTTTGCTTACGGTAGACCTCGAGGAAAAACTAAAAAGACGCGGTGATTTTGACGAGGATATGGTATTAAACGAAGCCCCGCCCGAGCTTGCCGGTGTACTTAACAGATTTATCGACGACAGAAAAATGAAAAAATCGGACGTTATCAGAATGATAAATGTAGACCGAAACTATGGTTATCAGGTGCTTAGCGGAAAAAGATGTGCGCCCATATTTTAGTCCATAAATATAAAAAGGGGGACTGACTCACCTTCGTTAATCAGCCCCTGCAATACGGAAAGCACAATAAAGTCCAAAATCACCACTCCGACTTTCTTTGCGTGTGTTTGATGCAAAAGCAAAGCCGCCTTTTTGCAGCAGAACTGCGATTGCCCGTTGAGAGGTTATCGGCAGTCCTGCATTTACAAGCTACGATACAGTGTGAAAAGCGATACAATTCGCGCATACCGTTACTAAAATATTCAATTTCTCCGTTACTTCTGTTTTGCCGCCTGAAAACTACTGCTAATACAATCGTATAATATCGCAACCTCACACCTGTTGCATGGCAGCAATGCTGATTTGGCTGCGCTTCAGCGCCTGCTCCAGAAGCTCAGGAAGCTTTTCGGGAGGACACGCAAAGCACGGAATATCCAAATCAGCGACTTTTCGTGCAAGTGTGCTGTCATAGCACGGACTTCCGCTGTCGGAGATTGCGAGAAGCACGACAACGTTCACGCCGCTCTCCTTGAGTTCATCAAGGCGGCGGACAAGTCCCGCACGGTTTCCGCCCTCGCACAGGTCGGTAACCAAAAACAGCGTGGTCTTGTCGGGCTGCGAAACCAACCCCTGACAATACGCGATGGATTTCTCAATATCCGTGCCGCCGCCAAGCTGTATTCCATAGAGCAAATCAACAGGGTCGGAGCACTTTTCGGTGAGGTCGGTGACTTGGGTATCGAACGCGACAATATGAGTTTTCAGCGAACTCATACTTGCCAGAATACACCCGATAATCGACGAGTAAATAACGCTCTCGCCCATTGAGCCGCTCTGGTCAATGTCGAGAATTACCGTGCGGGAACCCGAATGCGAAGCCCTCTCAAAGAAGTAGAATTTCTCGGGGAGCAGCAATTTTCGCTCGGAATCATAGCAGCGAAGATTTCTGCGAATAGTCATCTTGTAGTCGAGAGCCGCCGCCGAGGGAATCGGCGAATGTTCGCGGCGATTGAGCGCAGCGGTAACAGACCGCTTCACATCGTCTGCAAGGCGGCGGTTTATGTCCTCGACAATCTTCGCAATATAGGCACGGGCGTTATCCTTTGCCTTGGTGGGTATCTGGTCTTTCAGAGTAAGAAGGAGAGACGCGGTAGAGATGTCCGGCTCCAGAGTATCGAGCATTTCCGGCTCGAAAAGCAGCTGCTTCAAGCCGCAGCGATTTATCGCGTCATTCTGGATAACGCGCACCTCCATCGGCGAGAACAGCGAACGCAAATCGCCCAGCCAGCGGCTGAGGTTGGGCGAGGATTTTCCCTTTCCCGCGCCTTTTTCCCCGCTCTCACCGCCGTTTGAGCCGCCGTAAATCTGCGACAATGCGCTGTCCATCAGCAATTCTTCCTCGGACAAACCGCCGCAGCCCATACTGTCCATACGCTCCTGCGATTCCGCACCCAGAATGAGCCGCCAGCGTTTTAAAATCTGTGTGTCTTCCATTATTCCATTTTAACTCCGTCATTTATCGGCAACAATCTTGGTCAGAAATTCGGTGAAGGTGTCAGCAATTTTGTAAATGCAGCCGTCCCGCTTCGACTCCTTAAGCTTCAGCATTCTGTCCACCGCATACACACCTTTGTACTTCTCCATATTGGAGTAACATATCCAGCACAGCCCATGGTATTCTGCCGCAACAGGCACCATTTGCTCGGGGATAAAAAGCCTGCGATCCCTCAGTTCTTTGGGAATAAAGTGGCTTGCATCTGTGCCGCTAATCTGCGTAATCCCATAAAGAAAGCGAACGCCAAGCTTTTCCTTAACAGTGGGAAGAATGATGTGGTTTTCCATAGTTTCTGGGTTAGCGCCGTTCTGCTCCAGCAGGAATTTCCGCAAGTCCTCGGGGAACTTAAATCCCGCGAGCTGCTCTGCTGTTTCGAGGTCCTCGGGCTTTGCGCCGCCATTGGGGATAAAGTTTACAATCTCTCCATCTGCGGCGGCGGGGGCTTCTTCCTCCCCATCGGAAAAGTCCTCATTAACCGTCATTTCGGCGACAGTCACCCATTCCTCAAGGGAGAATTTCACCTTCTCAGGCTTCTCGGCATATCCGTCCTCAACAGCAGTTCCCGCGCAGGAAACAAGGGCTTTTCCGTCCTTTACGTCCTTGATTTTGACGGTGTATTTCATCATCGGCTCATGCTCGAAGATGTAAAATTCGTCCTCGCGTTCATCGCATTCTTCCATCGAATCAACCTTGAAGCTCTCCTTTTTCAATTCCGTGAAAGTCTGCTTTTTGGTCTTAATATAGTTCAGTATTATGCTTGGAGAAACGGCTTCATCGGCGTATTCTCCGTTATTGTAATGCAATTCGAGATTCCAAGCCTTGTTGCCCTTTTCGTCAGTACAGAAGTAAAGTCGGTTTTCGGGCGAATTTTCATTCAGCGAAAATTCAGATTTTCCAAGTTTAAGCATATCAGATATCTCCAAAATCAAAGTCATCAAGTTCGTTTATGGTCTGTTGTTCCTCAGCGGTAATGGGTGCGGAAATCATCTCCGCTGCCGCCCCTACGGATATTCCAAGGGCTTCACCGATGTTTTCAGCGATATCCGCTTTCTCACTCGGCGAGAACCCCGCAAACGTTCTTCGCAGACACACCAATGTAGGCTTGAATTCCTCATCGGAAAGTTCCGCGATAAACTCGCACAGCTTCTCCCAGATACTTAATCGGGCGATAAGAGCACGGCGATTTTTCTGCGCCAGTCCCTCAAACCACAACGCACCCTCCGCAGGCGGAGTACCCTTTGAGAGCCGTCTGCTGATAAGCTCCGAGAGTTTTTCGGAAGAAATTTTGCCGCGGTCGGTAAGCACCGCACAGCCAAATCCCGAAAGAAGCGGGCTTGCCATATCGCTGTCGGAAAGCTCCAGCAGCAGCGACAAAAAGCGCTCCTCGTCAAGGAAATCGTGCGACATCACGGCGTCATTTACTCGGGATATTGCCTTCATCAGCTCGTGAGCGGCATTCTCGTCACAAGTCCACTCCAGCGGTAGCGACAGGCAGAACCGCAGATACAGCTGCTTCATAAGCTCCGAAAGCGGCTCGGTATCCAGTCGGCGAATACTTCCGAAACGCACCGTAGCCGACAGCGTTCCGATAGTCCCGCCGCAGTCGGCAGCGGAAACGCAGTCTGCGGCAAGCCGCTGAACGGCGAGAACGGCTGTTTTCACCGCACCGATTATTCCGCACAAAAATGCGTCCGCAAGGATTTTTGCCGCTTCGGGCAAGCTCTGTGCCGCGTACAGTCTCTCAGTGAGCTTCATCGTGCACGCCTGCTCGATGGTATCACCGCCCAGAAGCGAGGCTTCTACCAAGCGTATCTCGCACTCGGGCGACCAGCGAAGCTCCCAGATTTCCGTGTGTTCATTGTCGGCACCGCCATTCCGAAGCGCGCCGAACCCGATGTCGAGAACACGCAGCCTATGCAGAAAGAACGAGCGATTAAGGTCGAGGAACGCGGATTTCTCGCTCTTTACGCGGAGATTTTCACGCAAGTCGAGCTTCAATTCCTCGGCTGACGCAGTGCGAAAACGCTCCAAATTCAGCTCGTCAAGCTGCCGCATAAAATCCTGCTGAACCGAGGTGGAAACGCTGCCCTCGGGCAGTGAGCCGATTTTCGTGCCAATCTCAACGTCTGCACAGGAAACGCTTATCTCGCCGAACGCGCCGTGTCCCATACAGGTGACCGCTGCGTCCCGCAAATCGGAAAGGCTTGGCTGTCTGCCGCCGCGCAATTCGGCGAGAGTGTTTGCAAGCCGCAGCGCCTCGATTACCTCCGCAGACGAAGCGGAAAATCCACGAATACGCTGTCCCTCTGCAATCCGTGAAAGGTATTCCGCGGCGGACTGCTGCTTGACGGCAAGACGGTTGTTCCACAATATTTCGTAAAAGCCCGGGGCTTTACTCCCCGCACCGTATCCCGAACGGCTTGAAAGGCGGTAGTAGGAATACGGCATAAGCGTTGAGAGCGAATTCACCGAGGGAATGTTCTCGGTGAGTTTCTCATCCTCGGGTGAATACTCCACACCGTCCAGACCGCCGCTGTGGAACGCACCCGTCACTACGGCGATTTCGTCAGTGGGGATTTTCTGCTCCGCTTCGTGGATAACGCGGCGCATATAGGCTTCGCGGAGTGCGTTGTGCTTGTCCTCGGGCGAAAATTCACGAAGTCCTCTGCCGTATTCGCGGACAGCGGAAAGCAGCTCGTCTAGGCTTCTCGCTTGCTCGAAATTGTACTCCCAAAAGGTGTCGTTATCCAAGCCCGTCATCTGCTCGATGCGCTGATAGACGCTCTCCCGCTCCTGCGGGTCGGGCTCGTTTTCGGCTTCGTCCTTGTGGGAGTAATACTCCAGCGCACAGCCCGAGGGCAGGTCGCAAAAACGTACCTCTGCGCCGTTTTCCCGTGCCCAGAGAATAGCCTGATACTCGGGCGAGAATTCCGCGAACGGATACAGAACAGTCCGTATCGGCGGCTGCTCGGTATACGCGAGAATTGCCGCGGGCAGCACCGCTT
>JBJESC010000251.1:0-2736 GCA_051882615.1 Oscillospiraceae bacterium | reverse complement strand
CTTATTGAATTTTTTGGCATATTCCGCACTATTTTTTCATCGCACTCTTGACTATTTCCTCAAAAGTGGGTATAATATAATAAAGCAATTGAAAATTCCTAGTAAAATATGCAAAAAAATTCAACAGGAGACTCAATATGGAGATTAAACGTGACCGATACTTGAACAAGCTGATTATGAAGGAGCACAACGGTTTGATTAAAGTGGTGACGGGAATACGCCGCTGCGGTAAGTCATACTTGCTGTTTACGCTGTTCAAAAATCACCTGCTGGAAAGCGGTATTGACGAAAGCCACATTATCGAACTTGCCTTTGACAGCTTTGAAAACAAGAAATACCGCGACCCCGAGGTGCTTTACCCGTTCATCAAGGAGCAGCTTGTTGACGATAAGATGTACTATGTCCTGCTGGACGAGGTGCAGCTTCTTGGCGAGTTCGAGTCAGTTCTGAACGGGCTTATGCGTATCAAGAACGTAGACGTCTATGTTACAGGCAGCAACGCTCGCTTCCTCTCTAAAGATATAATCACCGAGTTTCGTGGACGCGGAGACGAGCTGCATATCCAGCCGCTTTCATTCGCAGAGTTTATGTCGGCGTATGACGGCAGCAAATACGACGGCTGGAACGATTATGTTCTGTACGGTGGTCTGCCGCCTGTGGTACTGCTCCCGACTGTCGAGCAGAAGATTGAACTGCTTAAAACGCTGTTTCAGGAAACCTACATCAACGATATTGTCGGCAGGCACAGTATCAAGAATAAGGCAGAGTTCGAGGAATTGATTGATATTCTCTCGTCCGCAATAGGCTCGCTCACTAACCCGAAAAAGCTCACCGAAACATTCAAAAGCAGAAAGAACAAGACCATCAGCCAAAACACGATTAAGAGCTACCTTGATTACCTCTGCGACGCCTTTATTGTAAGCCGAGCAACTCGCTACGATATCAAGGGGCGAAAGTACATCGAAACGCCACAGAAGTACTATTTCAGCGATGTGGGGCTTCGGAATGCTCGTATCAATTTCCGACAAATCGAGGAAAACCACACGATGGAGAATATCATTTACAACGAACTTGTCGCAAGAGGCTTCAACGTTGATGTGGGAATTGTGACTGTAAGTCAGAAGGGCAAAAGCGGCGCTCTGGTGCGAAAACAGCTTGAGGTGGATTTTGTGTGCAACAAGGGCTCAAAGCGGTACTATGTGCAATCTGCGTTTGCGATTCCCGACAGAGAAAAAATGCAACAGGAAGAAAACTCGCTGCTGCGGATAGATGATTCGTTCAAGAAGATAATTGTGGTGAAGGACGCTCCTGCACCGAGCTACACCGACAACGGAATTCTCGTTATCGGGGTGTATGATTTTCTGTTGAATGAAGATAGTATGGAAATGTGAGTGCTTCTTTTCGCAACACGCTCTAACAACACACTTCTCCCTACCGGCAACGTACTGTGTAGCTGAAACTCACCCATATCTCCTAAAAAATACGTCAGAGATAAAACAGCTTGACATATGGGAATTTGTTACTTCCATTCTTTTTTTAAAATTGCATACTGTACGGTGTTTTCATAGCAAGGAGTACCATCCGGGTTATTTACAAAGTATACAAACTCTTTGAAAAATCCCTCTCGGCGCATACCAAGTTTTTCACATAAGTGCTGGCTCGACAGGTTATAGTCCTCGGTATAAGCGTAAATGCGCCTTGCCCCCTTCTCACGGAACAAATAATCGAAGAACACATAAGCTGCTTCATACGCATATCCTTTTCCCTGATACGCACTGTTCAGCATCCAAAACGGACTAAAAGTGTCCAATGGAGATGTTGTATCGTGTGGTTCGCCACGTTCCGGATAGGCACATATCTCACCAATGACTTTACCATCTTCTTTTAGAACAATCGCAAAATAGTATTCAGTTTCACCTATTCTCTTTTTCATTTCTGCTTTGGCTTCCTCAAGCGAGTTTAATTTCATACTTGCAAAACAGTTTACAGCAGGCTCATTTAAATACTCAAACACATCTTCAGCATCGCTTTCAGAAAAAGGACGTAAAAATAACCTTTCTGTTTCAATAACCATAAATTTACTCCTTAACAAATTCCGGTTTGTCGGTCAGATTATCAACCCATCCAACTCATTATATCACAACCAGCCAATAATTTCAATACAAAAATCAAATCCGCCAAATTCTTTTTATATAGGCTGGATATAAAAATGCAAATTATTGTCGTTCAGAGTGGTTATTCAGGCGCGCTCAAACCTCGCCTCCATGTTTATGAAGTAGATTTTATAAATTATAACCTCCTAGCCGCCGAGAAATACTTTTGCCTCGCCCTTTGCAACAATAAACAGATGATTATGCTCATGTGTATGCTGCCCTGTCGGAGCGCCACCTTTTAGGTTGATATATGTCTGTCCATTCACCAAAAAGTTTTCAAAACAGCGAAAGATACACGGCAAAACCACACTTTTTCAACTTTCAAGCACAAAACATGTTGCTTATTTTAGAATTATGTCGGTGAATTTTCGATAGGGATTTCCTCATCATTAAAGCTCTATAAATTCTGACAAAAAACCAGTATTTTCTACCTTCCTTTTTCAGAAACGGTATTGACAAAGTATGCTTTTTAATGTACAATATAGGTGCGAAGTAAATATACTGTTATTAAAGGAGAAGATTTAATGACAACAACAAGCGTAACTATGCGTGTGGACTGCGATGATAAGGCTAAAGCGGAACA
>JBJESC010000250.1:0-11109 GCA_051882615.1 Oscillospiraceae bacterium | reverse complement strand
CAACGCCCGAAAATATTATCGATGAAATACTTCAGGCGATTGCAGAATTTCTCCACATAAAAACAGAAAAGTCGATAATAAAATCCCTGAATGAAAATATGTCTGAGCGTAAACAAGTGTCATTTAGTGAGCTTATTGAAAAAAGTTCTCCTGACACAGTTACCGCTCCTCCCCAGAAGTTGGCAGAGGAAAAGAGCAAAAATCTTGGCGGCGCAAAGACACTCTGATAAACTGAAAGCATATATCCGATTAATCACAATGCCGAGGGCTGATAGCTCTCGGCATTTTTTTAATAATATATTATTCAAGGCTCTTTGTAATCGTAAGACAGTTTTGACCGTCCACGAACTCGTAACTCACATCGTCCATTGTCTTTTTTACCATATAGATTCCCAGTCCTCCTATACCGCGCTCCTCTGCGGAAAGAGTAATGTCGGGTTCGGGATTTTCAAGCGGGTTGAACGGCTTTCCGCTGTCCGAAAACGTAATAACCGCCGTTTTAGGGTTCCCCGTTATTTCCATCCTTATCTCCACTTCGCCGACTTCCTGATGGTAAGCATAATGCGCTACGTTCACGAAGATTTCCTCGGCGGCAACTTTAATCTGTACCTTCGTTTTCATCGGACAATCTGATTTTTCAAGCTGTTCGTCAATAAAATCAACCGCTTCCTTAAACTTTAGTGGTTCAGCGCTAAGCCTCTTTACAACCATATCTCATTCCCCCGACAATCTCAAGCAAAGCATTGTAATATCGTCAAACTGATCCGCTTCCCCTACAAACTTGTCGATGTCATCACGGACTTCTTCCACGGTTTCCTTACAAGAAGCGGAGAGATTACGGTTAAGCACGTCCACCAGCCGCTCCGTACCGTACAAATTCGTTCGGATGGCGCCGGCTTCCGTCACACCGTCCGTGTACACAAACAGCGTATCGCCCCTGTTAAGCTGAACCTCGTATTCCTGATAACGCGAGTCCTCCATCACAGCAAGAGCGAAGCCGTGCTTTTTCTTGAAAAGCTCGTATTCCCCGCCTGCTTTGCAGATTACGGGGTATTCGTGACCTGCATTTGCCGCAGTCATCAATCCCGTGCGGATGTCAAGTATCCCGAGCCACACCGTCACGAACATCTCCGCTTTGTTGTTCTCGCAAAGCTGGTTATTAACAGTCATCAGTATATCCTTGGGACTTTGCCCCGTGAGCGCCTGATTCTTTATAAGCGTTTTGGCAATCACCATAAACAGCGCCGCGGGAACGCCCTTTCCCGAAACATCGGCAATCACCAGCGCAAGGTGGTTTTCGTCCGTGAAGAAGAAGTCGTAAAAGTCGCCGCCTACCTCCTTTGCGGGGTCCATAGAGGCGAAAATGTCGAACTCATCTCTTGCGGAGAAGGTCGGGAAGATATTCGGCAGCATATCCGCCTGAATTTGCGTTGCAACGTTCAATTCCGCGCCTATTCGCTCGTTCTCTGCGGTGATTGCGGTGATATTCTCAACGTACTTCTCAATATTAACCGCCATTTCGCCGAATGCCTTTGCAAGCGTGCCCGCCTCGCCGTGTACTGTTTCATACTTATGGCACTCATCCACAATCCACTTTGTGTTAAGTCCTTTCTCGTTCTCTGCACGGGAGTATTCGCCCGCAATAAGCGATAAGTTTTCCATAGGGATTGTGATGTGCTTCTCTGCGTAGTAAACAAAACCTACGATAACCACGCTGAACGCCAGCAAATCCACCGAAATGCAGACATACACCCTATTCCAGAATGCCAGCAAATCCTCTGCCTTCTCATATCTCGTGCCAACCGAAAATATTCCGATTATAGCCGCCGACAGAATTGCGAGCAGCAGAAAAATCAGAATAAAACGCTCGTTCAGGGAGAATTTCTCTCCCGTCTTTTTCAGTTTGACTCCCGTATAGATGAGTATAATCGGAATACCCAGCACTACGCAGAATACGAAGTTATTCAGCAGCATCATAAGCGTAGTCATTGAGAAAACCCCGCCCATTCCCGTAACGAACATTACAACTCCGAGGAGAATGGAAGTAACCGCCGAATTAAGTGCCGAAATCATCATATACAGCAAAACATTCAGCGAGGAATTAAGGCGCACCTCGCTCTTAAACGCCTTCCATATCAGCCTCGGGAGCAGTCCGTACACCATCTGAACCACAAAACCCAAAGCACACATCAGCGGACTGTATCCCGAAACCAAATCGGCAGCGAGATTTCCCAGTGCACAGCCCAGTGCGCCGCTCACTCCGAACAGCAGCCCCAAAGTTGGATTAAGCGCTGCGGCAGGCCGCACCTCCGTTACCGACACTACTTGGAACAGCAGACGGAACGGTAATGTCAACGCAAAGAACACTACCGCCGAGCCAATAACTATCAATATGTTTTTTAGTAACGCATTTTTCTCTGTTTTCATTCCGTCACCCCATTAAATCAGAATTGATATAAGCCCCAGAAGCGCCAATACCGACAGCACAACCATAGGGATATTTCCGACAGGCGGCACCTGTAAAATCAGCACCAGCACCATTATCAGAACTAAAATCGCAGTAAAGACTATCGGGACAATTTTTCTTAATTTCTCATTTTTGAGAATGATGTATCTTTTCGGTTTATCAGCACATACGATATTCACGTCGTCCGAGGACAGCATTATGAAAATCGGCATTCCCAGTCCCACGGAAAAGCCCAGATTATTGAAGAAAACGTAGGAGTACACCTGTTCAATCCATGAGCCGAAAATGTACAGCAGCCCGAATCCCAGAAACCAGCTCACCGTCAGCGCCGCCGACAAACAGATAAGCGAGTATTTGAGGATATTCTTGTTCTTGTGGAGATTAGGTGCTTCGTCGGAGTAGATGTGCCACAGTCTGTAAGGCAGATACGCCGCAACAGCATTCCCGAAAAAACCGAGGATTGAAGTCGCATTGAACGAGCCGAAAAGGTCTGCGATAACGTTCCCCAATCCGCAGGCAATCGCACCAACAGGACCGCAGATAAGTCCCGCAATCGGAGGAACTGCATTCACAGGCCGCACCTCGGTAAATCCTTCAACCAGCACCATCACCTTAAACGGGATTCCCAGCACCAAAAACGCGGCAAGCACGATAAAAAACTGCTTCGGTTTACTTAATCTCATGCTTCTTCCTCCCTATCCGCGAAAGGAAATCCGTTCCCGAGATTATTGCGCCTACCATAATCACCGCAGTTCCAAAAATCGCCGCTGTCGTGAATTCCTCCTCGAACACGGACGGAATCATCACCGCGAGGACAAGCGTCACAATCGGCTCCGTTGAGGCGATTATCGTAACGTTAATGGGGTTGGAATACTTCTGCGAGTACATCAGCGCAACATAAGCATACGCCTTTCCGAAGAATGCAAGAATAAATATAGAGGATAGCATTTCGTTGGTGTATTCCAGCGCGGCAAAGGTTTTGGGTTCTTCAATGAACCACATAACGAAGCCAAGAATTGCCGTTCCCCACATTTGCATCACACTAAGCAGCAGCGGGTCCTCCTCTTTTGCAATCTTGTCCGCCGCAATGGTGTAAACAGATGTCACCACAGCCGATAACAGCATAAACAGCGAGCCAAGGCTGAAAATATTCTCGGTATTAAAGCCGCTGGTAATAATTATTCCTGCCATAATTACAACCGCGCCCAGCATATTGTTCAGCGTAGGCTTTCTGTGCATTATCAGCAGCACCACAGGCACGATAAGAATTGAAGTAGACGCAAGAACGCTTGCCGTAGACGACGAAAGGCGGTCAATCCCCAGCTTATCAAAGTAGAGATTAAGCAGCAGCAAACCCGACAACACCGCCGATTTCCACACGGTCGAGAGCTTTATTCCCTTGAATTTTTTAAAGAATACCAACGACAAAAGCCCCGCAGCAATTCCGCAGGTCATCGTAAGATATGCGTATGTAGAAAGGCTTGACGGCAGGCTCTTGATGAAAACATAAGTCGCCGCCCAGCACAAAGTAATCGAGAATAACAGAATATTGTTTTCGGTTTTGCTCATAATCTCCCCGGACTATTTTCCGTTATAATAGGTATAGGACAAGTCGTGGCGTTCCACCAGAATGGAGTTCTGATTGAGAGCTTTCAGCACCTCGTCCATAATTGAGATAACGTCCTGCTCCTCAACTCCGTTCAGATGATAAACAAGCGTGTTCTCCTCGGTGAGCGTGCCTGTTTCGTCATTCCAGCCGCCTTTCGCTTCGTATACGGTGTAGCCTCCGACATACTTGGTGCAGATTTGGTTTACGGTGTTCTTCGCTTCTTCCGTGGGGATAATCTGCGAGTAGGTATCCTTGTCGTTAAGCCCGATGTATAGAACATACTTGCCGCTCACCGAGCTTTCGTATTCAAGAATTGCCTTTTCTCCTGCCGTACCGTTGTTGCTCCCCAATACAAGGAATACAATAATCCCCGCAATTGCAAGGGTATTGATAATCAGCAATATTATTGCCGCCAATCCAAAGCCCGAACGTCTGTCTGACGCTTTCATTTTGCACTCTCCTTTTCAGGTATGGGAGAGTGCAAATCTGCCCTTTCCCGTCTTTCAGTCGATAAGTACATCATCCCATCTTCAGGATGTCGATAAATCCCGTAAGCTCAAACACTTCCTTAATGGTTTCACTTGCGTTTACGATAATCATATCGCCCTGCTTGTTCATCATTTTCTGTGCTTTCAGAAGAACGCGAAGTCCCGCAGAAGAAACATACTCCAGCTGCGCGAGATCAAGCACAAGGCTATGGATTCCCTTGGTGGAAGCCATTACTTCCTCCTCCAGCTTCGGTGCTGTTGCAGTATCAAGCGTGCCGACAATCGCAATCGTAAGCTTTTCTCCATCAACTGTCTTTGATAATGTCATAACTATTCTCCTTAATATCTTATTTTGGCTTTACAAAACCTTATAAATCATTGAACATTTACTTTCGCAAAGGGCATCTGAGCAAGAGTGTAATCCTCCTGGGTGTCCTTGAGCTTGATGAAATTACCATCCGTATCGTAGTATCCGTTTGCTCTGTTGAACTGTAATCCCTTGAAGCCCACCAGCAACAAATAGTAACCGTATGGTTCTGTCAAATATGTCGAAAACGTTGAATCCACTTTTTCCACGATGGTTTTCGTGTCTACAATATTTAACCCTTCTTCATCATAGACATTATGGTTTTCAAGTTTAATTACACCGTATTTATAGCTTGCAAGAGTTACCGTGCGGGTTTTACTGTCATACGAAATTGACGGTAGGTCTTCCGATTCGGAGACGCCCATACTATCGTCGAGAGTAAACTTGGTTACAAATGTTGCTCCGAAAGACGCGGACGGGGAATCTGAAGTATCGCTGCCCAAACTCAGGTATTCCAATCTGTCAGAATAAACCAATTGCAGCAATGTATTATTCGTTGAATCTCCATCATTAACGACTGAGAAGGAAATCAATTCGTCTGATGAATTTTTCTTGACATCAAACTCAAATTTCCCACTTTGGTCGCATTTTCCGAACGTGATTTTATCCGCTGCGATATTCTTGATATAGACGCAGTTTTTCAAATCGGTATCGACGGCAAGCAGAGTGCCTGCCTTGGTGGATTTTATATCTCTCGCCTGCACCTGTGCCTGCATCGTGCGATAAACCGTATTCGTTTCATCCTGCAAAACAGTCTTTGAGAGCGTAATCTTCACAAGAATTGTTTGCGGAACAAAATCCGACGAACCATTGGCAGAGGAACTTGTAAACGCAACCGAATACATATCGGCATAAGTCGCCCACGGTGCAATGTCCGAAATCGCAACTTCAATGCCCATCGTCGAGCCAAGGTTACCGACAAAAAAGCCTTTAATAGCGTTCAGCGTATTGCTGTCGATGCTCCACTCTTCAATCTCACTCGGCGAGAAGTCTTGTGCGTCAGAGGCGGAAAGCGTAATCTTAAAGAAGGAGTATCCGACATTTACCAAATATTTCGCTGTGCTTGCGGAACCTTCGGATCCAATGTTCTTTGAAATCAGCATTGCATTGCATTTTATGATGCCGCTTTCGCTTTCATCAATATTTCTTCTTACAATTTCGGTATATGTTTTAGTTTTGAAATTATAAGCCGCAACTGAATAACGCCTTTCTTCATTCTCGTCAATCACTCTGTAATAATAAATGAAAGTATCACCCAAAAGACCGATATATTGAAAATCCGTAATTTGAGTATATTCATCTTGAACATCTGTAATTTTAACAAATTCACCCTGAGAATCTGCACTTTGAGTATTATCCTCGATAATCGGGAACACAAACGCTCTTTCGCCTGCGGCATAGGTGTCCTTATATGTCAGGTTTTCTTCGGGAATTTCGGGTGAATCATCGGAAAGGAGTGTTTTTATCCTCACTGTTGCAAAGGGAAGCTGAGCAAGAGTATAGTACTCCTTGGACGCCTTTGTCTTGAGAAGATTGCCCTCGGCATTATAGGTCTCGGTCACCCGATCAAATTTCAACTCATCAAAGCCCACTAGCAGCAAATCGTTGCCATACGGCTCTGTCAGATATGCGGAAAACTTATAATCCACTCCCTTTTCGGTGGTTTCCGTGCCGATCTCATTGCCTTCCTCGTCATAAACAGTCGTATTTACTAACTGTTTAACACCGTATTTATTGCTTGCAAGCGTTACCGTGTTGGTTGTACTGTCATAAGTAATTGACGGCGTGTTTTCCGCCACCCAGTAACTCGAACTATCCCTGAGAGGAAAGCTGGTCACAAAGATTGCTCCGAATTCTGTGGACGAGGGATTAAAAATATCTATGCCTAATCTCCAATATTCCAACCTATTTTGGTAAACCAATTGAAGCAAGGTGAAGTTCGTTGAATCTCCATCGTTTACAACTGAATAAGTAATCAATTTGTCGGTTGATTTTTTCGTAACCTCAAACTCACTGGTTCCGGTCTGGTCGCATTTTCCAAACGTGATTATTCTGCTTCCGATATTCCTGATAAAAACGCAGTCCTTAGCATCATTATCTGCGGAGAGTATAGAACCTGCCTCGGTGGATTGTATATCAAATTCCTGAGCCTCCGCCTGCAGCGAGCGTTGTACGGTATTCGAGCCATCCTGCGAAACCGGACTTGTCAGCTGAACCTTCATAAGAACTGTCTGCTCAACAAAATTCGACGACTCAGCAGCTGTATCAGCAGCTTCATCTGTATCGTCAGCAGCTTCATCAGCTTCATCAGCTTCATCATCAGTAGCGGAGATATTTACAAATGCCACCGAATAAATATCGGCATAAGTAGCCCATGGCGCAATATCGGACACTACAACATCAATATCAAATGTCGAAGCAAGGTCACCGGTAAAATAGGATTTAATCATCAGCAGCATATCGCTGCCGATTGTCCATTCTTCAACACCACCCGACAAAAAGTCTTTGCCGTCGGTGCTTGTAAGTGTAACCTTGAAAAATGAGTAACCGACGTTTATAAGATACTGTGCGGTGCTTGCGGTACCGTCCGTCGCAATATTCTTTGAAATCTGAACGTGATTGCAATTTATACAGAAGCTTTCGCTTTCATCAAAGCTTCTTTTAATAATCTCTGTATATGTTGTTGTATTAAAATTGTAGGCTGCAATCGCATAGAATCTTTCACCGCCCGCTTTTGTTACGCTGTAATAGTAAACAAAGGTGTCGCCCAGAAGCGCGATATACTGAAAATCTGTAATCTCGGTATATTCATCGCAGTCCTCAAACTTAAAAGCTCTTACTCCTCCGGTGGCATAGGTATCCTTATATATCACGGTGTTGTTATTTTCCGGAACCTTGTATGGGTTGTCGTTAAAATCCGAATTGTAAACTTCGCCGGGGTCAACAATTGAGTTGACTGTGCAGCCGCTCAACAGCAGCGTGCACAAACACAGCGCCACCGCGCAAATCCTCTTCATAAGGGAAATTTTCATCTATCTCACCTTGATTCTTGTGTTCTTCTGAATGACGAAATAAAGCGCCGCCGCCAGAGCCAGTACACCGAAAATTATAACAAAATCAAGCGGGTTAATCGCCGACACCGCCAGAATTTCCACACGCACCTCGATGGAATTTCCGGCAGCGTCCGTTGCGGTAACGCGGAAAGTACCCGCGCCGGAAAGCTCGGTCGCTCCACCGATAAGCTGACCGTTCTGCTTGACGCTGTAAGTACATTCCTCGCTTGAAGAAACAATTACGCGGTCTTTGAAAACGACATCCGAGGTCCCATTGAAGTATAACACGGGAGGCAGAGTATCCCTGACAAACGCCGCGCTTCTGGTGACTGTGCCGTTACTGTATTCAATACTATATTCCCCCTGGCCATCAAGAAGAACATAGTATGCATTATCTATGGGAAGAACGCTGCCGTTCAGTTTAACGCCGGTAATTTCAAATCCGCAGGGCGGCTGATAAATACCAAGTCGGTTGGTAGGGTGCGTGAAAACGCTGAACGCCATAACCCGCTTTTCCATATTGCCCTCATCGTCAACGCAGGAGAACTCAGCGCTGTAAGCGCCGTCCTCTGTGATAATCCCGCTTGAGGGCATGGGATAGGACTTGCCGTCCTTGTAAAGGGAGCACCTAACCGACTCAGGAATGACCAATATCGGAAGAAAACTGACTGTCTCACCGTCAAGCACATTGGAAGAAAGCACCGAGCCTTCAAAGAATGTGTGGCAAAAATATCCGTTTTCCGATTTCTCGAGTGACACTCTGCCCTCAACTACCTCTCGGTCGGCCGAGGAAGAGGAGGAATTTTTGATGTCCGCAGCGAAACGTGCTTCAACAGTACCCGCGCCGTTTCTCATAACGTGTGAAACCGTCACCTTGTACGAACCCGCGTCTCCGATAAGATACTCCGTTTGTTCGGGAAGCGTCTCGCCGTTGCGGGTAACTCTGATTGATACGTCATCATCGTCTGTTACCAGCGCCAGCATTGACAGAACGTTTTCCTCCTCGGAAAGCACCTCGGAAGAGTAGAACGCTGCTCCATCGGGAAAAGCGTATTGCTCCATCATCATATCTTCGCTGTATCCGTGCAGCAGCGCAGACAAATCGCCCGAAAAAGCTCCCTGCTCCGTGTCCGAAGCGGTGGAATTCGGCTCCTGCATATTCTCCGCAAAAACCACACCTGTTAACGCAAAAGCTGCACATACCGCAAACGCGACTGCCGCAGCAATTTTCTTAAAGCGCATGGGAAACCTCTTTTTGCCGCTGCATTTCATGCGGCTTGCTTGTCGTTTTATGCACAGGAGCAATATTCTCCATCTCCAGAAGCTCTTGGAATGTCATTCTGATACGGTATTCTTCATCGGGGTGGACGTTCACGCGCGAGGAGCGTTCTTCTCTCACCGGTGCGGAACGGAATTCCTCTCTCGCCGGTGCGGGACGGACTTCCTCTCTAACAGGCTCAGAGCGTTCCTCCCTTACTGGCTCGGAACGCACTTCCTCTCTAACAGGCTCAGAGCGTTCTTCTCTCACAGGCTCGGAATAATCGTTAGCTGTGGAATACTCCTCGCTGTATTCACTTTCGGAATACTCCTCGGAAAAATCCTGCTCATAGGCGGTTTTTTCGTATTCTCTGCTTACCTCACGTTCCGTTTCGTATGAAGCGGCAGAGGCGTCCCCGTGCAGACGAGCCTTTTGCTCCCGCAGCGAGGAAAGCTCTCTTTCCCATTCAGCCCTATGCTTTGGATTGTCGAAATAGCCCATATCACATTCTCCTGAAATAACTCAATCATTTTTGTAGGATTATTGTTTCTCCGATTGCGCCGTTCACCGCACCGAATAACTCCGCTTTCTCGCCGTGAATTAAAATTCGGTAACGCTCAGGCTCAATATCCGCGGGAGTACAGCACCGAAGCTCCTTGTTTTCGGAGATAAGCGCCACAGCCTCGTCCTCAAAGCAGATATATGCTTCTATATCTCCCGATTTCAGCATTTCCGCCGCCGTTATCGCATTATTACAGATGAATTTTTTATCCATTGCAACGCTTAAAAGCGAATTGCAGACAGTCTGCGGAAGGTCTGCGTCAGCCCCGAGAACCTTGCCTTCAAGCTCTGAGGTTGCTGAAAAATACGATTCTTTCCCACAGACGATGTATATCCGATTTTCCGCGACGGGCAGCGTCATACGGTAGGTGAGATTGGGATTTTCCCGCTCGCTGAACCGCCCGATTGCTATATCCGCAATCCCGTCCGCAAGCATTTTCGGTGCGGCGTCCCTATCCGTCTTTATAAGCTCGTAGGGAACTCCCATACTGTCCGCGATTGTCTTCACAATTTCTTCGGAATTGTCAAGCTCATTGGTCACCGCCACACGGAGAATTCCCGTTTTCAGCAAAGCCTTATCATTAGCCTTGCAGCCGCTTAACAGCAAAACCGCCGCAGCGATAACCGCTAAAAATTTCTTCATAATCACTCCGTAAAGAGCTCCTGCAAATCATCAGACGCCACAATATCCACACAGGTGCGGTTGGACGGCGCTGTTACCACAAACGCACGACCTCTCGGGTTGTTGATAATCTGGTCCTGCTCTGTCTCGTTGATTTCGCCCGCTTTCTCATACAGCTTACACAAATCGTGCATATCGTTAGGCGCAAGCGAGAAAATGAAGGAGTACTGGCAGGCATTGATAATCGCGGTGGATTTACGCGCAAGCTCCTCCGTACCCACAAAGTCCTTGATGTTCTGGGTAATGATTATCTGCATACCGTTGTACTTTCTGATACGCTTTGCAAGCTGATACATAAAGTCCAGCGCAATAGGATATTTCTCGTCAATAAAGACGTGCGCCTCGTCAATTACAATTATAATCTTTCTGTTCGCCTTGTGGAGAATATTGTAGTCGCGGTTCTTGATAATCTCGTTATCGAGATATTTCAGCACCAGCAGCATCTGCGCATTGGCAATAGTGTTGTTGCGGTTTGCAAGCAGCGACTGGAAGTTGAACGCGATGAAATTCTCCTGCGTGGTGATACTGGAAGGATTGTTCCACAGGTGCGCGTTTCTTCCTCCTGTGGAGAACTTGGAAACATAATTCAGAAGAATACGCAGATTCTTCTTTGTATAATCGCTG
>JBJESC010000249.1:0-2752 GCA_051882615.1 Oscillospiraceae bacterium | reverse complement strand
TATTCCTTGCAAGCCCTTGCAGCTTCGATTGCATACCCCTTGTGCCAGAATGCGCGCTGAAAGAGATACCCGATTTCGAGGACTTCCTCGTCCTTCCACGGCTGCATTGTAATGCCGCATTGCCCTATCATTTCGTCGGTTTCTTTGAGAATAACCGCCCATAAGCCGAAGCCGTACTTCTTGTAGCGGGCAAGCTGTCTGTCAAGCCATTCCTGAACCTCTTCATCGGAGAATGCTCCCTCGTAGGCGTACATTGTTTGCTCGTCCTGCATTATTTTGCCAAGCGAGCCGAAGTCGGACTGAGCCATTTCGCGCAGGTAAAGCCTTTCGGTTTCAAGTATCATTTCGTCACCTCTTTAAGACTGAAAAACCGCTTTTGAACATATCAAAAGCGGTTTTGATTATGCGAATTATTGGGGATTAAAGCTCTGCGATAACTTCAACCTCAACGAGCGCGCCCTTGGGGATTTGCAGACCGCCAACGCAGGAGCGAGCGGGCTTTTCGGTGAAGTACTCAGCGTAAACCGCGTTAAATGCAGCAAAGTCGTTGATGTCCTTGAGGTAGCAGTTGGTCTTTACAACCTTGGTAAGCGAGCTTCCCGCTGCTTCAAGAACAGCCTTGAGGTTTTCGCAAACGCGCTTGGTCTGCTCCTCAATTCCGCCCTCAACAAGGTTTCCCGTAGCGGGGTTAATCGGGATTTGTCCCGAGGAGTAAACAAGGTTTCCGGTTACCTTTGCCTGAACGTAAGGTCCGATTGCTGCGGGTGCGTTATCGGTGTGAATTGTTTTCATAGTCATTTCCTCCCAAATTACTTTATGTAGTCAACGAGCTTATAGCCTGCTTCAATCAAAGCATTGCGGATTTCTTCGAGATGCTCGGAGTTTCTTGTTTCAAGATGAATACGCAGGAAGCAGCCGTTGATGTCGGGGTTTTCGTCTGCACGCTCATGACGAACAGCGGTAACGTTTCCGCCGTGACTTGCGATAATCTGCGAAACTCCGAGAAGCTGGCCGGGCTTATCTACAAGCTCGATGTTCAGCATTCCCGAGCGTCCGCTCTTTACGAGACCGCGTCTGATTACGCGGTTGAGGATTGTAACATCAATGTTACCGCCCGATACAACGCAGACAACCTTCTTGCCCTTGAGCGGGAGTTCCTTTTTGAACATTGCTGCGGCTACGGAAACCGCACCGGCACCCTCTGCAATCAGCTTCTGCTGCTCGATAAGGGTGAGAATAGCGGTGGAAATCTCGTCCTCGGTAACGGTCACAACCTCGTCAACGTACTTGGAGCAGAGCTCGAACGTGTTAGCACCCGGCTCCTTAACCGCGATACCGTCCGCGAGGGTTGCAACGCTGGGCAAACGTTCGATTTTCTTATCCTTAAGAGAATTATACATAGACGGAGCGCCCGCTGCCTGAACGCCGTAAACCTTGATGTTCGGATTTAGCTGTTTTATTGCGAATGCAACGCCCGAGATAAGTCCGCCGCCGCCAATCGGAACGAGAACCGCGTCCACATCGGGCAAATCGTCAAGAATTTCAAGACCGATCGTGCCCTGACCTGCGATTACGTTCTCGTCATCGAACGGGTGAATAAAGGTGTAGCCCTTTTCATCACGCAGACTCAGCGCCTTGTTGTAGGCATCGTCGTATACTCCGGGAACAAGACAAACCTCCGCGCCGTAGGACTTCGTAGCCTCAACCTTGGAGATAGGCGCACCGTCGGGCAGGCAAATCAGCGACTTGATACCCGCCTTGGCAGCCGCGAGAGCAACTCCCTGAGCGTGATTTCCCGCAGAGCAGGCGATAACGCCCTTTGCCTTTTCCTCAGCGGTGAGCTGTGAAATCTTGTAGTATGCGCCGCGAACCTTGAACGAGCCCGTAACCTGAAGGTTTTCGGGCTTCAGATAAACCTCAAAGTCGTTGGAGATTTTCGGGGCTTTAATCAGGTCGGTATGGCGTATAACCTCTTTCAGAACGTGTGAAGCTTTGTAAACACTATCGAGCGTAAGCATTGTTTTGTCCTCCGTTTATGTTATTAGCCGCTGCAAAAGTGCGGCGCGAACTGTCGATAAAGCATTCAACGGTTTTGATTATACACCTTATAAATAGATTTGTCAAGCGGTTAATACGCTATTTTCAAAAAATATATCCAACCCCCTTGAAAAATATTGCCAAATGGGGTATAATTATATTGTGTATGTAAAAAAGAACCGTTTTAAGATAAAGTGAGGGGGATTATTCTTGAAAGGACCTATATTGCAGTTAATCAGCGGCGAGGATATGACAACGGTTATCCTGTCGTTCTTTTCCGTATTTGTGCTGCTGTTTTTATGTTTTCCGTTCCGTGCCTATATGAAGGCGTGGGTTGCAAAGAAGCTGGGCGATGATACTGCGGAGAGCGCGGGAATGCTCACACTCAATCCGTTGGTGCATATCGACCTGATGGGTGCGCTTTGTATGCTGCTGTGCTGCTTCGGCTGGTCAAGACCTACTCCGATAAATCTCAGCCGCTGCCGCAAGTATTCGATACGCAAATCGGCGATACTTATTTCGCTTATGGGCATTATGTCGCTGATTATTCTGGGACTTATACTGATTACCATATCGAAGGTTCTGTTTCTTGTGTTCAAAACTACGGAAGTGATTGAAACGGTCTCTATGATAAGCGGCGCATTGTCGCAGGCGGCTTTGATTTCGGTATATATTGCGGTTCTCAACCTTATTCCCGTTCCGGGCTTTGACGGAT
>JBJESC010000248.1:0-2769 GCA_051882615.1 Oscillospiraceae bacterium | reverse complement strand
GTAGGCGTTCATACAGGCGACTCTTTCTGCTCCGCTCCTATGCTCACTATCCCCGAGGACGTTCAGAAGGATTTGCAGGAAAAGTCCTACAAGATTATTGAGGCTATCCAGGTTATCGGAGGATGTAACTGCCAGTTTGCGCGTGATCCCGAGACAGGACGCGTCGTTGTTATCGAAATCAACCCGCGTACTTCCCGCTCCTCCGCACTTGCTTCCAAGGCTACGGGATTCCCGATTGCACTTGTTTCCGCTATGCTCGCGTGCGGACTTACGCTTGATGAAATCCCCTGCGGTAAGTATGGCACTCTTGACAAGTATACTCCCGACGGCGACTATGTTGTAATCAAGTTCGCAAGATGGGCGTTTGAGAAGTTCAAGGGCTCTGAGGACAAGCTCGGCACTCAGATGAAGGCTGTCGGCGAGGTAATGAGCATTGGTAAGTCCTACAAGGAAGCGTTCCAGAAGGCTATCCGCTCTCTTGAAACAGGCAGATACGGTCTGGGCTTCGCAAACAACTACAACGACCTTACCAAGGAGGAGCTTCTCCTTAAACTGCACACCATTTCCAGCAACAGACAGTTCATTATCTACGAAGCACTCCGCAAGGGCGCTGATATTGAGGAAATTTACAAGCTCACCAAGATTAAGCGCTGGTTCCTCGAACAGATGAAGGAACTTGTTGACGAGGAGAACGCTCTCATTGCATTGAAGGGCACCATTCCCGAGGAGAAAATCCTCCGTCAGGCTAAGGTTGACGGCTTCTCCGACCGCTATCTGAGCCTGCTGCTCGATGTTACCGAGGAAGAAATCCGCAGCGCAAGAATGAAGTTCAATATCCGCGAGGTATGGGAGGGCGTACACGTCAGCGGCACCGAAAACTCCGCTTACTACTACTCCACCTACGCTCCGATTGAGGACAAGACTCCCGTTTCCGACAAGCCGAAGATAATGATTCTCGGCGGCGGTCCCAACAGAATAGGTCAGGGTATCGAATTCGACTACTGCTGTGTACACGCTGCATTGGCGCTGAAGAAGCTCGGCTTTGAGTCAATCATTGTAAACTGCAACCCCGAAACCGTATCCACCGACTACGACACCTCCGACAAGCTCTACTTTGAGCCGCTTACTCTTGAAGACGTTCTCTCCATTCACGAAAAGGAAAAGCCTGTCGGAGTAATCGCTCAGTTCGGCGGTCAGACTCCGCTTAATCTTGCAGGCGATTTGAAGAAATACGGCGTGAATATTCTCGGCACTTCGCCCGAAACCATCGACCTTGCCGAGGACCGCGACCACTTCCGCGCTATGATGGAGAAGCTCGGCATTCCTATGCCCGAATCGGGAATGGCGGTTAACGTTGACGAGGCTCTTGAAATCGCAAATCGTATTGGCTACCCCGTAATGGTACGTCCCTCCTACGTTCTCGGCGGACGCGGAATGGAAGTAGTTCACGACGATGAAATGATGAAGGTATATATGGCAGCTGCCGTTGGCGTAACTCCCGACAGACCGATACTCATTGACAGATTCCTCAACCATGCTACCGAGTGCGAGGCTGACGCAATCTCTGACGGAACAAACTGCTTTGTTCCCGCGGTTATGGAGCATATCGAGCTTGCAGGCGTCCACTCGGGCGACTCGGCTTGCATTCTCCCCTCCAAGAACCTCACTCCCAAGCAGATTGAGACTATCAAGGATTATACACGCAAAATTGCGGTTGAAATGGGCGTTTGCGGTCTTATGAATATGCAGTACGCTATCGAGGGAGATACGGTTTACGTTCTGGAGGCTAACCCCAGAGCGTCGAGAACCGTTCCGCTGGTATCCAAGGTATGCGACATCAATATGGTGAAGATTGCTACCGATATTATTACTTCTAAGCTCACGGGCAGACCTTCCCCTGTGCCCGAGCTGCACGACCGTGTAATCAACCACTACGGTGTTAAGGAAGCGGTATTCCCGTTCAATATGTTCCCTGAGGTTGACCCTGTTCTCGGTCCCGAAATGCGCTCCACAGGTGAAGTTCTGGGCATCTCTCCCTCGTTCGGAGAAGCGTACTACAAGGCTCAGGAGGCTACTCAGACGCGTCTCCCCGAGTCGGGAACTGTCCTTCTCTCTGTATGCGACCGCGACAAGCCCGAACTTATCGAAACGGCAAAAGCATTCTACGAGCTGGGCTTCTCAATCCTCGCAACGGGCGGCACATATACCATGATTAAGGACGCAGGGATTCCCGCAGAGCACATTTTCAAGCTCTACGAGGGCAGACCTAATATTGCAGACAAGATTGCAAACGGCGAAATCCAGCTTATCATCAACACCCCCGCAGGCAAGTCCAGCGTACACGATGACAGCTATATCCGCAAGGCTGCAATCAAGCACCGCGTTCCCTACATCACCACGATGGCTGCCGCAAAGGCAAGCGCAGAGGGTATCCGTGCAATCAAGCAGAATACACACTTCGGAGTAAAGTCGCTTCAGGCGCATCACGGAGATATAAAGTAAATCTTTGATTATCAACCACAATCCCAAGCCGAAAGACTTGGGATTTCTGCTTGTCGAAGAACTATAAGAACAGGCTATCGAAAAAGGTACAGATACGAGAAAACGGCACCACGGCTAGGCTTTGTGCCTGCCGTGGTGCCGTTGACGAAGTAGATGTGCCTTTATCGACAGCCTATATCTTTCAAAAATGTAAGATTATTGTAATACAAAACGAATAGACATTACGGACTTTTTCTGCTAGAATAAAGGAGCAAGGTAATGAAGCTT
>JBJESC010000247.1:0-2776 GCA_051882615.1 Oscillospiraceae bacterium | reverse complement strand
AAGCTCATTCGGTATTACCTCAGCCATCTGCTTGTAGCCAAGCTTGCTGGGGTGGAGATGGTCGCCGCTGTCGAATTTCGCAAGCATTCGAGTTGGTTGGGCAGGATCCGCAAGCGCCTTGTCAAAGTCAATACAGCCGTCTGTCAGAGGTGTTGTTCTTATCCAATCGTTGAATTCCGCGCGAACCTCTTCTCTGAATGTCGCATAAGTGCGCCAGCCCTCTATCGGGAGCAGCGTTCCGATATAAACCTTATATCCCCAGCGCCTTGCCTCGCTTATGTAATACTCCATAACGGAAATCAACTCTGCTGCGGTGGGCATATCGCTCATCGGGCGGAACGGGTTGACCTCTGTTCCAACGGGGTGAATAATATCGTTTATTCCATGCTGAATAATAACGGTATCCGCGCCGTCTGTCGGGACTTCGTGGGCGAAGCGCTTCTTCCCCATCAGTCCGTAGGACTCGTATGTAATGCAGTTGTACTCTCTGAGAAGCCGCGTTCCGCTTGCTGCACGTCGCACAATCGCGGTATTGTCCATACCGTCACGGATACATCTGAGCGCAAGGTAATCGGGCCAGTCCTGTGCAGTAATTGAGTCGCCGTAGCATACTACGCTCCTGTTTTTCTCCGAAGTGAGCACCGAAACATTGCTCAGGAAGTAGAATATATTTATCGGACGCATAATCTCCTTGGGGAAAGTAACCGATTCCGCAAGGTCGCCCAGAGCGTAATATCCCTCCGTAAGCGGACCGCTTGTGAACACCGCCGAACGAAGCTGAGTGAAATCCTTAAACCAGAAGCTTACCGTAATCAGGCTCTGCGGCTGTATATCGTATTCAATCTCATCGGTAGTAAGTCTGCCGCCTGCGGGGATTTCCGCGCTTCTCTCGCCGTCAAAAGTCACGGGCAGGAATTTTCCGTCCATCATTACGGTAACCTTATCAAACTTCACAGGCTCCGTTCCGCAATAGTTGTCGAACGTCAGCCTTATTGCGCTGCCCCCGAAGTGTGAATATACGGGATACCTGAATGTTATATCCTTTGCATAGGTTGCGGGACGGTGTTCCGCAATAGAAATCGCATTGCCCCACACGCTTGCCCAATGTTTTTCCATATCTGCACTCCTTTTCTCTTTACCATTGATATTATAATATTAAACAAGAAAAAAGTCAAGTGCTACACGGAATAAATTCAGACAGCACAAGAAAAGCGGCGCATAAAACGCCGCCGTTTTTTCTTTTCAAGTTCGTCAAGAGTTTAAATAACCACACAAGCAGTTTTACAGTTCAATCTCCATACAGACAAAATCCTTGTCATAGAGCTTGCACTCCCCTACGACCTTAAACCCTATTGACGAATAGAGTGAGAGAGCCGTAGTATGCCCCGTTTTAACCAGAATGTGAACGCTCCTCTTGCCCACTTTTCTGAGAACATCAAACACATACTGTATCATTGCTTTTGCTATACCTTGATTTTGCATATCGCGGCTTACGCAGAGCCTTGAAAACTCGGCGCTCGGCGAAAGAGCCCTATTCCAGCACGCAAGCTCATCAACCTCTTTATCGTCGTCAACAGAAATCGCCGCTATAATCCGTCCGTTATCGTCCTTCATAACGAAAAGTGCGTTTCTCGACAAATCGAACTCAATTGTATCTTCGTTAGGGTAGTTTTCATTCCAATCGGCGGCTCCGTGGAGAAATGTTCTGTAAAGCGCCAGAATTTCTTCAGCGTCAGCTTTCGCTGCAGTAAATATCCTGTTCATATCCTTATCATTCCTACATTTTGCAGTTGATTTGTGCTTTTCACAATATACAGGTCTTTTCCGTTTGGAGTCCTCGTGGTGCTTTCGGCAGGCTTCGCAGTCGCCGTAGCGAGGGCAGCTTTTCTTTTTACAAGGACAGGTATCGGTCATATCGAACTCCTTAAAACAAGAATTCCACGCATACTATTGCAATTGAATTACAAATGATTGCTACTCTCCTGTTTTTCATAGAACCGCTGCCTCCCTGCTGTTATAAAATGCCTGTTATCATCATTGTAGATACGATTTCAGCTGCTTCATCATCGCAATTTTTCTCGGGTATGCTGATAGGAACCCAAATTCCGCATTCGTAATCGGGGCTTTGCATATTTCCCGCGGAGTATACCTCCAGCATCACCCTTCCGCTTGCATTGTATTTCTTGCCCTTTTCGGGGAACCATTCCTCCCACACACGCGCATTCAGCTCCTGAAGCGATTTCGGAAGCGCACCCTTTGCGGAGAACATTGCCCAATCGCTTTCGGGAAATTTGTAAAGCTTCAAACCCTCGGGCACTTCTCCGCCCGCATAAATTCCCGCAATCCAATAATCAAACGCGCCGCCCTTTTCATCGCAGATTGCAAACATACCGATTTGGTTATCGATAATAGCTTTTTCAACAGGAGTTTCGGGCTTCATTGTTTGCCAAAGCCTTGCATACTTTTGATTATACTCCTTATCCCAGAATTCGGGACACTTAATATTGCCCTCCTCGGGGCGAATAGAGGTTGAAAATCCTATAAGTGTAATCGATTTTTTATGTTCATACTTTACTTTCATAGTAACTCTCCTTTTACCAAAGCTAACGCTCGTTTTCATATATTATAATATATCTGTAAGCATTTGTCAAGGCAAGGGTGATAAAATGCACTAAATAGCGGATAACACGCCTTGACAATTAAATTATTGCGTGGTATAATGCAATAGAAAACGAACGTTAGCTATAAACAGACGAGGGAGAGCAGGCAGACACTA
>JBJESC010000246.1:0-2783 GCA_051882615.1 Oscillospiraceae bacterium | reverse complement strand
GACGACAACTTCAACTCCATTGATAAGGCTATTCTGTACGGACGTACAATCTTCAACTCCATCAGAAAGTTCATTATCTTCCAGCTTACAATCAACGTTGCGGCGGTGCTTATCTCGTTTATCTGCCCGCTGCTCAACCTCAATTCTCCGCTCAACGTTATCCAGATTTTGTGGGTAAACCTCGTAATGGATACGCTCGCGGCTCTCGCATTCGGCGGCGAGCCCGCGCTCAAGCGCTTTATGCAGGAGAAGCCCAAGCGCAGAACCGAACCGATTATCAGCAAGAATATGATGAGCGAAATCATCGTAGGCGCAGGCTGGACGTTCATTCTCTCGCTTGTAATGCTGCTGCTCGGTGAGAAAATCATTGACGCTCCTACGGGACTGACAAAGCTTGAGGTGTGGAACCTGGTAAGACCGAGTGAAAATCACATTTACCTCACAACCGCATACTTCGCGTTCTTCATCTTCATCGCGGTATTCAACGGCTTTAACGCAAGAACCGAAAAGCTCAATCTCTTCGATAACCTCACTAAAAACAAGGGCTTCCTTACGGTATTCGGAATTATCGCGCTGGTACAGATTGCGATGACGTATATCGGCGTTGCTGTTCCCGCTGTGGGCGACATTCTCGGATGCCACGGTCTGAACCTCATCGAATGGCTGGTTATTCTGGTAATGTCTCTCTCCATCATTCCGATAGACCTTATCAGAAAAGCAATCGTAAAGGCAGTATCAAAGAAGTAAACAATATTTCATCCGTCCCCGATACGCAATCGGGGTGGGTACGATAAATCAAGGAGGACATTACAATGGCTGTAAATCTTTCAAAAGGTCAGCGCGTATCGCTGGACAAATCGGTAACAATGGCAAGAATAGGTCTGGGCTGGGACATCAACCGCTATGACGGCGGTCAGGATTTCGACCTCGACGCATGCGTATTCCTGCTCGGTGCAAACGGCAAGGTAATGAGAGACGAGGACTTCGTATTCTACAACAACCTCAGCGCAAGAAACGGCGCAGTTGTCCACACAGGCGACAACCGCACAGGCGAGGGCGACGGCGATGACGAAGCAATCATCATCGACTTCACCAAAATTCCTCAGGAAGTTGAAAAGATTGCGGTAACCGTTACCATTTTCGACGCTCAGCAGAAAAATCAGAACTTCGGTCAGGTGTCCAACTCCTACGTTCGCGTAGTAAAGATAGACAATCCCGACGACCAGGGCGGCGAAGAGGTTCTCCGCTTTGACCTCGTTGAGGAATTCTCCATTGAAACCGCGCTTGTTGTCTGCGAAATCTACCGCTACAACGGCGACTGGAAGTTCAACGCGGTTGCTGCGGGTTACCAGGGCGGTCTTGAAGCGCTCTGCCGCTCTTACGGCGTAAACGTCTGATTAAGAAGTAACCCTCCCCGCCTGCTTTTGCGGGCGGGAGAGCATAGTTTTTGAGGTGAACGGCTTTGGCTGAAAATATCAATGAAATAATCGGCAGAGCCGCCGCAGGCTCTGCGATAACCCTGCCTGCGGGAGAATTTGAAGGACCTGTGCTTATCGAAAAGCCGCTTCGGCTTATCGGAAACGGCACCACTATCTGGGCAAAGAAAAACGCGGCAATAGAAATAAACTCAATCGGAGTTTCGCTTGAGAACCTCCGCGTTGAGCTTACTGAGGGCAGCGTTACCGATACGGTAATACTGTCGCGTTTTTCCTGCACGGCGAAAAATGTCGAGGTGCTCGGCAGAGTATCGGGCTTCGGCGCTGCGGACGGATATTTCGACGTTCCGCGGACAATGGAGCTGGGAGAATTCGCCGCCGACGAGATGAACACGTTCACCCTGTCGGTAAGCGTTCCCGAGCAAACCGTAATTGAGTGCGCTATGCGCGATGTGACGTTCTCCCCCGCCGTTCTTGAAGCGGGACGGAACACGATAACCGTCAAGGCTTCGGGAATTTCGCCTCAGACGTTCCTCTACACCGAGGTACTCTTCAAATCCACGTTCACACGAAGAATTTACCTCTCGGGAAAACCCGTTTCGGGAATTCCCGCGGTATCGGACAAGTGTATCTACACCGCGCCCGCTCGTACGGAAGCCGCTCCGCAGACGGAGCAAGCTCCCCCGACCGACGTAATCTCGCTTTCTACCGCACGGCAGCAACAGCAGCCGCAGCAAAGCGGAAAGCTTACTCTTCAGCGCGGACAGCGTGTCGCATTATCGCAGTACATAGGCTCGCGCTTCTCCGTTTACTTTACGGGAGAAGTCCCCACAGGCTGGGAGGTTGACCCCTATGTGTTCCTGCTTGACGGGAACGGCAAGGTGCTTGACGATACGGGGCTTGTCTTTTTCGGGAACGAGCGCTCTCCGCACGGAGAAGCCGCATACTTCCCTCACGATGGGCATATTGAGATTGACTTGACTAACGCGGATTTCCGCACGGCAAAAATCTCGCTTGCCTACTCAATATACGCAGGGAATGAGAGCAAGAATTTCTCCCGCATAAAGAACCCCTGCATTAAAATCCGCGACGGCGAGGAGCGAATCAGCTTCCCCATATCGGGACTTACAACCGAAACCACGGTAGTAGCGCTGGAATTCTACCTCTATAAGGGAGAATGGAAAATCTCCGCCGTAGGCGCGGGATACAGCAGCGGAATGGCGAAACTTTGCAATAGTTATGGGCTTGAAGTAGTTTAAATCAAGCAGCCATTTGAAAAGTCATATATAGGAATGAGGACAGGGAAATGTCACAGGAATTTGTGAGATATGTCGGATACGATAGTCC
>JBJESC010000245.1:0-2794 GCA_051882615.1 Oscillospiraceae bacterium | reverse complement strand
GAAAACCGTACCCTTGCTAAATTTCCCACGCTTATTGACAAGACTAAGTGGGAGAATGCCGAAACACCTAAGGATTACTGGGATTCCGTAAAGTGGAAGTACCTCAACGACCGCACCGGTAACGCTTTTAAGGACGACTTTGAGACGTATTTCTGCGACCACATTGTCGGACGAGAGATGTGGGTTAAGACCTGCAACGAAATTCAGTCGCTTGCGGGTAAGAAAGAGCTCAATGATGTTTACACCATTGACGGGAAGATGTTCCAGACGTTCAAATCCTACGACAAGGAACAGGTTGCATCGGCGGTTGACGCGATGAACCTTTTTGCCGAGCGCCACCCCGATTTGCCCGTCAGCGTTATGATTGCCCCCACCTCGCAGGAATTCCTGAGCGGAAAGGTACCCTCTTATGTGGGCTTGCAAAGCCAAAAGGCGTTTATTGACGAAACCTACAAGCAGTTTGAGAACATTACAACGATTGACTGCCTGAGCCAGCTTGCGGGACATTCGGACGAATATATCTATTACAGAACAGACCACCATTGGACAAGTCTTGGGGCGTACTATGCATATACCTCGGCTTCCAAAACGCTGGGGTATACGCCGTACGGTTCAAGCTCATTCAACATTGAAACCGCAAGCAGCGATTTCAGAGGCACGCTCTATTCGAGAACGCTTAATGATAAGATAGTGCCCGATGTTATGGAGTATTATCATCTCAGAGAGAATGCTCCCGAAATCCACCTCACCACAACGGACAGCAATGGAAATACTATTGAAAACGACAGCCTCTATTTCCGTGATTTCCTTGAGGTCAAGGATAAGTATTCGTCGTTCACGGGAAGCAATGCACCTATCGTTACCATTGAAACCGATGTGGATAACGGAAAGAATTTGCTTATAATCAAGGATAGCTACGCGCATTCGCTCGTACCGTTCCTCGCAAATCATTACAGCAAGATTACTGTGGTTGATATGCGTTATATCAATACGGACCTTAATTATTTTGTGGATTTGAGCAAGTACGACCAGGCGCTGTTTATGTACAATGCCATTACCTTTGCAGAGGACTATAAGCACATCGGCAAGCTCAAGCTTACCAAGTAATGAGAGAGCTTGTTTTAACGGTAGGCGAGGAGGACAACGGAGCGCTTGCACGGCACTTCCTCAGGCGGCACGGACTGTCTGCCCGCGTGATTAACGGCTTGAAACAGACCGCCGGACTGACGCGCGCAGGGGAAATCCTGCGGACGGTTGACAGGGTGTATACTGGGGACGTTATTCGGATTAAGATTGAAGAACGCAGCAGCATTACGGGTGAGTTTGCTATTACCCCCAATCCCGCGCTTTATGCTGAAATCGTCTACGAAGATGACGATGTGGTTGTGTTCAACAAGCCTTCCGATATGCCCGTTCACCCCTCACTGAGCCACGCGGAGGATACGCTGGCGAACTTCTACGCGGCAAGATACGCGGGCAGCGCTTTTCACGCGCTGTACCGCCTTGATAAGAACACTTCGGGCTTGTGCGCCTGCGCCAAGAACAGGTATTGCGCTTTTGTTCTCGCCGAGAATATCCGCAAGACCTACTACGCGGTAGCGGACGGCACGATAACGGAGCCGGGAACAATTGACGCTCCGATAGGGCGCTGCGGCGACAGTATTATCAAGCGCGAGGTGCGCTCGGACGGACAGCGCGCGGTGACGCACTACAAGCCGATTGCGAATGTCAACGGGCGGACGCTCTTTGAGATTACTCTGGAAACAGGAAGAACTCATCAAATCCGCGTACATTTTGCACATATCGGATTTCCGCTCTGCGGGGACGAGATGTACGGCGGAGACTGCTCCGAAATCGGACGACAGGCTCTTCACTGCGGAAGGGTTGCGTTCACCTCTCCTGTTTCCAAGGAACAAATAGAGCTTTCGGTTCCTCTTCCCGAGGATATTCGTGCGCTGTTATCGCCCTCGGAAACCCCTTAAAATACGTAGTATCCGTTATATTATCCATATTGAACAAAAAAACTTGTGAATTTTAAAGAAATTTCATAAAATATCTTGATTTGTTTGAAAAAATGGTGTATAATGATAAAGGATTGTTATGCAACTAAATCGGAAAAGGGCTGGTGCGATTGATTTTTGGTGGCAAGGTAATCAAGGTAGACGTTCTTGATACGAAAGGAACGAATATTCTCTCGGTTGATAAACACTTTGTGGTTCCGTCAAATATAAATTCCAATGAGGAAAGCATAGTTATTATTAAGGGACGCGGTTTACCACAGCTTGAATATAACTCGATAGTGTCAATGATTCTTACAACAAGGAGCAATGACAGAATTAAGCTGATGGGTTCGATTGCATTGTCGATGGATAAGCAGCTGAATATCAAGGTGGTTCGTTCCAACGATACTCAGGTGCTTCAGGAGCGGCGGCGGTATTACAAACTAAAAGTCAATGTGCGCGGAAGGGTATTGTTTTATATCCGAGATGAAAAGACGGTGCGATATGACGAGCCTCACCCGATGACTGTTCTTGACATTAACGTCGGCGGTCTTTTTCTGACCTGTAATGATGAGTTTATGCAGGACGATATGGTCTGCGTTGAGGTTGATTTATTTGAAGACTATTCGCTGAATGCGGCAGTCCATATCCTGAGAGTGCAGCGCGATGGTGAGGGAAACATTATCGGTTACGGCTGTGAGTTTCAGGGGCTTACCGCGGCGCAGGAGGACTACATAGGAAGGTTTATTTACAAGGTCCAGTCGGAAGAGCGTATGAAAAAAGCCGCGCAGGAT
>JBJESC010000244.1:0-2802 GCA_051882615.1 Oscillospiraceae bacterium | reverse complement strand
TATGGACCCGCTGTCCGACCCCGGCGACAACTCTTACCAGAACTATCAATCCGCTCTGGCAATCGGTTCGGGAGGAATATGGGGAAAAGGCTTCGGAAATTCCAGCCAGAAATATTTCTACCTCCCCGAAGCACCAAACGACTTCGTTTACGCAATTCTGGTCGAAGAATTCGGTCTTGCGGGCGGCGCGATGGTTATTCTGATGTTCGCGCTTTTCGTGATGAGAGGCTTTCAGATTGCACGAAACGCCGAGGATAAATTCGGCTGCCTTATTGCTACGGGAATTACCTTGCAGATTGGACTTCAGGCGATGCTGAATATCGCGGTTAATCTGTGCTGTATACCGAATACGGGCGTTTCGCTGCCGTTTTTCAGCTACGGCGGTACGGCGCTGATGATTCAGCTCTGGGAAATGGGACTTCTGCTCTCTGTCAGCAAGAGAGCCAACATATAACGTGGGGTGACTTTGATGAAGATTATTTTTGCGGCAGGAGGAACAGCGGGACATATCAATCCCGCGCTCGCAATTGCCGATAAGGTTAAGCAGACATTTCCCGAAGCGGAAATTCTGTTTATCGGAACTCCGAACGGTATGGAAAGCCGCTTGGTAGTAAATGCGGGTTATGCTTTCAAGGGTGTGGAGATGGCAGGCTTTCAGCGCAAGCCCACCCCGAAGAATATGGTACGCAACGTTAAAGCGGCATATTGCTATCTGATTTCCGCAAAGGCGGCAGTCCGCAAGATTATCAAGGAGTTCCAACCCGACCTTGCTGTCGGAACGGGCGGCTATGTTACGGCAACCGTACTCGGTCAGGCGGCGGCTATGGGAATAAAAACCGTCACTCACGAGAGCAATTCCTATCCCGGAATGGCGACAAAAATGCTCTCCGATAAGGCGGATATTGTTATGCTTGCCGTTGAGGACGCGAAAAAGCACCTAAAGCACACCGAACGCTGCGTTGTTACTGGAAACCCTCTCAGAACCAACATTCCGATTGAGGAGAAGAGCGCTGCGAGAGCGCGTCTGGGTTTACCCGACCAATTCACTATACTTTCATTCGGCGGAAGCCTGGGCGCGAACAGGATAACCGAAGCGGTAGCCGAGCTTGTCGCGTGGGAGCAGAAAACAGGAGGGATTAACCATATCCACTCTTACGGAACGCGCAACCGCGACACCTTTATGCAGGCGCTGAATAACAGCGGAGTAAAGGAGGATAAGTCCTGCCAGGTTTTTAAGGAATACATCGACAATATGTACACCTGTATGTGTGCGGCAGACTTGATTATATCCCGTGCGGGAGCAATGACGATAACCGAGCTTACCGAAATCGGCAGACCGTCAATTCTCGTGCCGTATCCCAATGCTGCCGAAAACCACCAATACTACAATGCAATGACGCTCGTGAATGAAAACGCAGCGCTGCTTATCGAGGATAAGGACCTTACTAAAGCCCGTCTGGTTGACGAGGTTTCCCGCCTCTATTCCGACAGAGCGCGTCTTGAAATGATGGAAGAAAACGCGCATAAACAACGTAAAACCAATGCGTCCGATACAATTCTCTCAATGCTGATTGATTTGATGGAAAAGAAATAATCGGCTTTTTCACACAATTTGCTCTTTTGCCATATTATGCTGTATGATTTGTTTAATACGGCTTTGCCGATAATGAGTTGCGGTGAAAGGGTGAACTGAATGGATAATAGCCGAAAAATTGTTGTGAACGGAGGACGAAGGCTCGAGGGGGAGCTGTCCGTTCACGGTGCGAAGAACAGCGCGCTTCCGCTGCTGTCGGCGTCCGTGCTGGCGCACGGGGAGACTGTTCTGCACAATTGTCCCTGCCTTACGGACGTGGATGCCGCTTGCAGAATACTTACAACGCTTGGCTGTCATTGCCGCAGGAGCGGTGGGACGGTGAGCGTTGAAGCCTCCAATGTCACGGGTTCTGAAATTCCCGATACGCTTATGCGGGAAATGCGCTCGTCTATCGTGTTTCTGGGCGCGGTTCTCGGGAGGACGGGGAGGTGCAAGCTCTCCTTCCCGGGAGGGTGCGAGCTGGGTGCAAGACCGATTGACCTCCATCTCTCTGCGCTTCGGCAGATGGGAGCGGTTATTACCGAGGAGCACGGCTATCTTGACTGCACTGCCGAGAACGGGCTTCACGGCGCGAAGATTACGCTGTCCTTTCCGTCGGTAGGCGCAACCGAAAACATTCTCCTCGCCGCTGCTACCGCAAAGGGCTGTACCGAGATACACAACGCTGCGCGTGAACCGGAGATTATCGACCTTGCCGTATTCCTGAACAAGTGCGGAGCGAAAATCGGCGGTGCAGGCGAGAGCGTTATGACGATAGAAGGAGTGCCTCGGCTTGAACCGTGCGAGCACAGCGTTATTCCCGACAGAATAGTGGCGGGAACATATCTGTGCGCGGCAGCGATTACGGGAGGCGAGCTTATTCTTACGCATTGCGAGCCTTCTCACATAGTAGGCTTTACGAATGTGCTTGAAGCTATGGGCGCACGGCTGTACAGCTACGGCGACGGAAAGCTTTATATCTCCTGCAAAAAGCGGCTTGTTTCTCCGCCTACGATAAGGACAATGCCTTATCCCGGGTTCCCTACGGATATTCAGGCTCCTTTTATGGCACTGTGTACAACAGCAGAGGGGACTTCTGTGTTTGTGGAGACGATTTTTGAAAATCGCTTCCGCCACGTTCCCGAGCTGGTCAGATTGGGTGCAGAAATTAAGGCGGAGGGCAGAGTGTGCGTTGTTCAGGGAGTGAAGAAGCTCTCGGGTGCAAAAGT
>JBJESC010000243.1:0-2813 GCA_051882615.1 Oscillospiraceae bacterium | reverse complement strand
TATGTCTGCCCTCGCTGAGAATGATATCGCGCGCCTTGTCCCAATAGATATTTATAAACGAATCTATCTTCGAGGAATCCGCATTCTCGGCGGTCAGCGGCTTGTTACTGCGGATAAACAGCCTTTCCATAGTGCCGCGAACGAATCTGATTTCGGAAACATTATTCTCTGCGGCAATGTTCAGGCATTTTCTAAGCTCGCTACGCTCATCCGAGAACATCAGCTCACGCAGTCTGCGAACCTGCCCCTGATTTTCGTAAACGACGTTTTTGCCGTCCAGTGACGCGCAAAGCTCGCCTGCTTCCTTAACCACCTCGTCAATAACATTCTCGTTGCTTCTGTAGCCCGCGAACAAATCAATACCATAGCCTGTATTCTCGTAGAATGATTTCATCTCCGTAAGGAGATTTGCAAGCGTGGGGTATTTTTCCGAAAGCTGTGACTCCTGAACCACAACTATGAGGTCGTCAAGGTTGTAGTCCTGCCCGCTTGACGGGCTGAACACCGTGCGGAGCATTGCCGACGCCATAAGCCCGTCGTTATACTGCGGTATCAGCTTTTTGGAAACCTCGTACAGGCTGATTATCTGCGAGCTTGTGTAGTCGCAGTCGGCAAGCGGGTTGTTGTAGGCGTAGCTGAACGCGCTTTCAATGCTCTGAATTGCCTGCGCCGCGGTAATGCCGCTGTTTAGCGCAGAATCTCCGCTTGCGATATTCTTAGCCGATATCTTCGACGCCGCCGAAAGCCATGCCAGCAGGCAGTAGAGGTGCTTCTCGTCAAACGCCGGGAGCTTTTCGGCTATATCGGCGTCGGTGAGGTCAATCACCTCCTCGTCGGCGTACTCGTCATACGCCTCTCTGAGCGTAATCGCCGTTGAATCCTCCTGCGCTTCGTCGTCCTCCTCCGCGGAATACTCCTCGTCCTGCGAATCGTCGCTTTCCCTCAGCGCGCTGATTTTGTCGAGAAGCGCCTGCTTTCTTTCCTCGGAGCAGGTTGAGTCGTTGGCGAATTTCTCGGCATTTTCATAGTCCCCGATTTCAAAATACAGCTCTGCCAGCTCAATAAATACGGTATTCTGCCTTAGCTCATACCGCTCGGTGATTTTGTTCTTCTTAACGATATCCAGCCAATCCTGAAGCTGACCGATAGCCGACTGATAATCCTTAAGATTGCGGTAACAGCGCTCCTTGCATAAGATATAATGAAGCATACCGTTATAGTCGTATCTGTCGCAGGCTTCCAGCAAACTGTTTATTACCTCAATGCACTTTGAGAATTTGTGAACCTTCATGTAATACTGCTGAAGCACTTCAAGATTTTTCGCGGTCTTGGAAATACTGTCAGCATATTTGTCTGTCAGCGCTTCAAGCTCGTTTGTGTAGCCAAGGTCGCCGTTTTTGTTCCACAAAGCGAGGTAGCACTGAATAATCAGCGAAAAAGCGTCATCCCATTCGGGCGTATCAGCCTTTTCTCTTAAAAGCTCAATAGCCTCTTCATATTTGCCGCTCATAAAAAGCTTGTTGGGGTCGGGCTTGACAGGCTTCGGAACATACGGAGTAAAGCGCTTGATTTCAACGGCATAGTCCTTGCTCATTTTTCTTGCGGGCTTAAAAAGAACCTCCACAGGCGAGAAATCCTTTTTGGAAAGAATTTTCTTAAGCTGATTCCTAAGAGAAGCGTCCGCAATGTCGTCAAGCTCATAACAGAATACCGCGCCGTCAACGTCGGTGATTGTTCCTCTGCCGTCAAAAATGCTGTATTTATCAAGCGTACCGTTATACCATTCCTTTGGCTCGGGCGCAGACTCCTGCACGGTATCTTCTTCTGCCTGCGCGTCCTGTGAATAAATTCGGATTTCATCGGAAATTTCGCGCTGTGTATAGTAAGGCTCAAGCTCCTCGATACACTTTGAAAGGTCGCTTAAATTCATAAGCGGGTAATTTCGCATTTTGGCAAGATACCTGACAGCGTCCCACAGGGCGAATTTTATATTGCCGTTGATGTTTGACGAAACAACAAATTTCACTCCCGAAATATCGTTGCGCTTTTCGGATGAAATCATCAGAACCTTTACCGCCTCGTCAAGATATTCCGACTGATTCTCCGCGATATATATTGCGGAAAATGCGGCGGAGTTTAAGTATAGGCTCTCTGTGCCGCCTTTTTCCGCGCCACAGAACGCGGCGCGGTAGGCGTTACGCAAATCGCCCGCGATATAGAATGAAACCGAGGAGTAGTAGTATTCCTCGTTGAGGAAGCAGACATAAGCATAAAATACATTCGAGTCCGGATTGTTTTCCAGACCGTTATCCTGCATGAGATTCCAACAAAGCTCGGCAGCGTCTTTCAGCTTGTCGGATTCGTGGCTCTTGATTGCGCTTTGGATTTTGCTTAACACGGGGTTAAGTATCTTTCTGGAATCTCCGTCCATTTTCTTGAAAGCATTTCTGACATCATATTCCGAGCAGGACATAAGAATTTCTCGTTTGTCAGACTCGGGCGGCGCTTTGGGCGCTGATATCGGCGCGGAAGATACGGGCGCGGTTATCGGCGCGGAAACAGCGTCGCTGTTGATTTCAATAGCCGATATCTGCGAATACCTTATTGTTGCGATTGAGGAAATTTGCACCGACAGCGCTTCTGCGCCGTCGTTTTCGGCAACTACTCCCTCAATGACTTGTCCGTTTTCTGTGGTAAAACGAACCGGTGTGCCAACTTGCATGGCTGACAGCTTCTGTTCAATCAGATTCATATTATTCTTGTATGATATAGTTAAGCCCCATATCATATCCTTTCACAAGATTTACGCTCAT
>JBJESC010000242.1:0-2815 GCA_051882615.1 Oscillospiraceae bacterium | reverse complement strand
ACGAAAACGCTGCCGGTCGCACCGGCTGTCTAATCGTGACTAAAAAGATTTCCCAATTCCGAGCAAAAAACTCGCCCCTACCGAATAGTAGGGACGAAAACGCTGCCGGTCGCACCGGCTGTATAATCGTAACCAAATAGAATTCGCTATTTCCGAGCGGATAAATAAAAACCGCTGAACCCATCTACGAAAAGGGTCCAGCGGCACGCTGGTCGGAGTGACAAGATTCGAACTTGCGGCCTCAGCATCCCAAATGCCGCGCGCTACCAACTGCGCCACACCCCGAAAAAGCAAAATTCGAAGATTTCCACTCAAACATTATACACCAAAAACTCCTTTTTGTCAAGGGGTCGCCCCAATATTCGCATTTCTCTCATTTTCCTATTGACCAAACCGCAAAAATATGGTATAATAATTAATAGGCTGTTTTTTGCAGACTTTATCACTTTAAAAGGAAAGGAGATGTAGTGTGTAACACTACAATCAAAAAAACAATGACGCAGAACATTATCTGTATTCTGATAACTATTGTCCTGTATCTGGTTATGATGATACTTGTCGGATTGAGATTTTCCAAAAAGAACAAGGACGTAAACGACTTCTACCTTGGTGGCAGAAAGCTGGGTCCTATCGTAACCGCGATGAGCGCAGAAGCGTCCGATATGAGCAGCTACCTGCTTATGGGATTGCCCGGACTTGCATTCCTCACGGGACTTGCCGACGTGGGCTGGACGGTAATCGGTCTGGCGCTCGGCACATACCTCAACTGGCTTCTTGTGGCGAAGAGACTCCGTATCTACTCCCACAGAATTGAAGCAATCACCATTCCCGATTTCTTCTCGCGCAGATACCGCGACAAGCACAACGTACTTATGGGAATTTCAGCGCTGATTATTCTGATATTCTTTATTCCCTATACCGCATCGGGCTTTTCGGCTTGCGGAAAGCTGTTCAACGCGCTTTTCGGCTTTGATTATCACGTTGCGATGATTTTAAGCGCTGTAATCATCATCGCCTACACAAGTATCGGTGGATTTCTCGCGGCAAGCACCACCGACCTTATCCAGAGTATCTGCATGACCGTTGCACTGGTTATTATCGTTATTTTCGGTATTAACAATGCGGGCGGAATGGGCGCGGTTATTGAGAACGCAAAGAGCATTCCCGGCTTCTTCTCCTTAACCTCGCTTCACGATTACGGAAGCAATTCCAGCGTTCCTTATACGTTCCTGAATATTATCTCCACCATGGCGTGGGGACTCGGCTACTTCGGTATGCCGCACATTCTCCTCAGATTTATGGCGATTGAGGACTGCAACAAAATCAAGACTTCAAGAAGAATTGCTTCCGTATGGGTAGTAATCTCGATGGCGATTGCCGTTCTAATCGGTATTATCGGTAATGCAATGGCAGCAAACGGAACCATTAAAGTGCTCTCCAATCCGTCCGATCTGAGCACCGTTTCTACCGACTCCGAAACGGTAATCATGAAAATGGCAATGCTGATGAGCGAGAACGGCATTGTGGCGGCTCTCGTTGCGGGAATAATTTTCGCGGGAATTCTTGCCTGCACAATGTCCACCTCCGATTCACAGCTTCTGGCGGCTTCTTCGAGTATGTCGGAGAACTTCCTCAAGGGGGTATTCAAGGTTAAGCTCACCGAGAAGCAGTCTATGCTGTTCGCAAGACTTGTCCTGCTTGTAATCGCGGCTCTGGCAATTGTAATCGCTTGGAATCCCAACAGCTCCGTATTCGGAATTGTATCGTTTGCGTGGGCGGGATTTGGTGCAACCTTCGGTCCCTTAATGCTCGCTTCCCTCTTCTGGAAGCGCTCCAACAAGTTCGGCGCAATCGCGGGAATGATTTCGGGCGGTGTAATGGTGTTCGTATGGAAGTTCCTTATTAAGCCCATAGGCGGAGTATGGGGAATTTACGAGCTTCTCCCCGCATTCATCGTATCGTCAATCTTCATTGTCGTTGTATCGCTGCTCACAAAAAAGCCAGACAAGGAAATCGTTGACGAGTTTGAAGCAGTCAAATCAGCAAAGAACTAATTCAAAAACTAATCGGGGAGTGAAAACTCCCCGATTTCAGCTTGTCGAAAAAGTCCATAGACAGGTTGGCGAGAAAGGTACAGATACGAGGAAACGGCTTTTCGGCTAGGCTTTGTGCCTGCCGAAGAGCCGTTGACGAAGTAGATGTGCCTTTATCGACAGCCTGAAGCGGGGAGCGAAAACTCCCCGCTTCTATTTTATTTCTCTATCGGCATCTGAATTTCGGTCAGCCATTCATCAACGGAGTCCTTATTCCAAACTCCGTCAATATAGCATTCCCTCATAAGTCCCGCAGGCTTGTAGCCGTTCTGCTCTGCATACTTCATCAGGAATGCGTATGCTTCGCCGATTTGGTTGTACGCGCCCTTGTGGAGGATAGAAAGAACCTCGGTTTCGGGAATGGTTCTGAACTTAATTCTGTCGTTTTCCGTGCCCGGCTTTGTTACCGCTTCGTTGTATCTCACGAGAACATCGGCTTCCTTATACTCCCCGTCAAGATACTCCATAAAGCTATACTGCGGATTTGCGCACTGCAAATCGGGATTGAGCCGTCTGCACTCCTCGCCCGACTCGGGAATAAAGCTCATCGCGTCGGAATAACCTGCCAGCTTTCTTTCCTCGGAATAAACGATACATTCGGGGATTTTCTTAACTACAACATTGTACTTCATACTATGCACCTCCAAAATATGGTTAATGATGGAGAGACGTTCGCTGATGTCGGATTGCTGCTTTCTCAGCTGCTCTGCTTTTGCGGAAAG
>JBJESC010000241.1:0-2816 GCA_051882615.1 Oscillospiraceae bacterium | reverse complement strand
GGAATTCTTCGGTTTTGCCCATTCGGTCTATGTACTGCTCCAGTAGCGCAACCTTTAAGCTTTCTCCATAAAATCCAAGGTGATTGTAAAACATCTTGGCAAATACACGAAGTACAGCAGTCTTATCCTTGTTAATAGGTCCTTCGATGTCAATGTTAAACAGGATAGTATCTGTCTTTGCGCGAGTCGAGCTGTCTATGAGCATAAAGGTACCGGGATCATCCTCAAATTTCTTGCGAAACATCTCCACGGTGGTGGTGCCACAAACAGGCTTGTTTTCCAGAATATATGAAAGCATTTTAAGGAAGTGAGATTTACCGCTTCCGAAAAAGCCGGAGATCCACACGCCAACATCTGCAGTAGGCTTGTTGAATGCTTCACTGTAAAAGTCAAAGAAGTTGACAAAATGCTTCTTCAATTCTTTTGTGATGACATATTCTTTTACTTCCTGATCAATAACATCACCGGAATCCTGATTAACCTTGATTACGCCGTTAATTGGTCTGTTGATGTCTTCAGCAAACATATTGCGTATCTGCATTGTAATATCCTCCTCAGATCATATTGAAAGCTCTGTAATAATCATTTGGCTTCAGCTTGTCAAACAACTTCAGGTCATGGCTGTCAAATTTTCCGGGATACATAACGAGCACAGGAATGTCAGAAAAATACGGCTGTAATGCGTTGAGCAGAACGTGCACCCGCATAAACGGGAATACATCTCCTACTCCGGTAAGGACAAGAACATCACCGGGCAGGTGAGGAGTATAATCAATCTTTTGAACAAACTCATCTGTTCCGATTGTTGAGTACAACTGTTCAATCGTGTACTTGTCTCCATCTGATTCTTCCATTTCGGGTATAGCGTCAAGTATGTCCATTTCTTCACATAATGAAAGGAAAATACTATACAAGTTGCGCTCAATCAGATGGCAATTTATGGACTGGTCCGACACAATCTGTTCAATAAAGTGCTGTACCACCGGTTCGTTCTTTGCATCATAACTGAAAATGCGTATGTTCTCCTCAAAGCTCAATCCTCTGCCTCCAAGGAACTCCGGTGTCTGCACTATCCGTCGCAATTCATCAAGTCTGGTATTTATCTCCGCCATTATTGTCCTCCTTACAGAAAGCAATTGAAAGCCGGTAGAATAACATCATCGTTATTAAGGTGAATAGCATTCTCTAATACCGGCTCTATGCAAACAGGATTCAAGCGATTTGAATCTGTACTGTCGATATACTCATTGTCAACCAGAATTTTATTTAGGACTTGCTTTATCTTGACTACGGTGCTGTCACTCCATACAGCAACCTCATCATTCTGCTCCTGTAATCTTAGAAAAAATGAATTCAGATCTATTCTTCCATAGCTGAAATCATTAAGTCTGTATTTTTCACCAATTACAGTAACCATGAAATCCCACACCAATCTGTGTTCTTTCATCATTGCGTACAAGCATATTTGTCTGGAGACATATACAGACTGTGTAGCGACTGCTTCAATCAAAGAGTTGTCTCCCATAGATTGCAGTCTGCGTACGCAGGCTGTTGCCATTCTCCTCACAGACTTCTCCGTAGGATATTGAAAGAGGTTGCCCTCAACAATTCGGTTTACTGCTTCATCATGGCTTATTCCCTCATACATGAGCTTTGCAGTAGTCCTCATTTCATAGAAAAGAAAAGGCTCACGCGTTATGCTTGCTTTATACACCTTTTGAGATATAGTGTTTTTATTTGTGCTAAATGTCATTACTTTTCTCCTTGTGCATCCGGTGCATTTATATATACTTATTTTTATTATACCATATCTCAATTCATTTTTCCATACATTTTTTAAAAAAATAACGAATGAACCCACCTTGCGGCAGATTCATTCGTTTTTTGTTGCCCATGCAGATGTTTGTATAGCGTTGTTTTCTTAACGCCTGTCAGCTCCGTTATCTCGCTGACGGTGTACTGTCCGGTTTTGTAGAGTTTCACCGCCTTGCGGACGGCTTCCTTGTCAACAGGTCGCCGCCCGCCTTTTCTGCCTCTGGCACGAGCGGCGGCAAGCCCTTCGCGGGTTTTGTCGGCAAGGACATCACGCTCATACTGTGCCGGCGCGGACATCAGAGTGAAAAGCAGTTTGCCTGTGCTGGTTGTGGTGTCAATGGATTCTTTCAGCGAAACGAGATTCACGCCCTTTGTGTTGAAAGTTTCCATAAGCCAGATAGCCTCGGTGCTTGCGTAAACATAGAAACCGTATTTCTCATAATGGTATAGCGCAAGAGGATTGTCACCCTTGACAAAGTAGAGGTTATTGCGGTCATCAATGACGGTGAATACAAAAGACCCCTCGACTAGTTCCGCTATCTCTCCGATGGATTTCATGTCGAGGGATTTCTGTTGTTCAAGAAGCTGAACGGCTATGTAGCTGTCCGTCTTGATTGGAGTGTTAGGCAGTTTCATTTGTGCGCGGAGTGTAAGGTCGTTGTGGAGTACGCCGTTATGTGCTAAAGCAAAGTGCGTATTTACAACAGTGCCGGGGAACGGGTGGTTGTTGCGGTTGTCGAGTTTGTTGCCTTGCGTTGCCATTCGGGTGTGACCCATGATGACATTCGCTTCATCACGCAGTTTCAGGTGAACATTGTGAGCGGCAAACGGGCGCTTGAATATGGTGAGTTTTCCTCGGGAATTGTAGGCAAATCCGGTAGCGTCAGTTCCGCGTTCTTCACATTCCTGCGAGAGCACGCGCAAGACTTTCTCGCGCTGTTTGGCGTTGAGGGTGTAGTTGTAGTCGATTAAGCCATATATTGCACACATATCAGTTATCC
>JBJESC010000240.1:0-2820 GCA_051882615.1 Oscillospiraceae bacterium | reverse complement strand
GTCTGGACAGAATCAGCCGTAATGTCGGTGATTTTGCCAAGCTCATTGAGAAGCTCAACTCAATGCACACCGCGTTTATCTGCATTAAAGAGCAGTTCGATACGTCAACGCCGATGGGCAGAGCGATGATGAATATTGCCGCTGTTTTCGCACAGCTCGAGCGTGAAACCATCGCCGAGCGTATTAAGGACAACATCGTTTTTCTGGCAAGAACAGGTCGCTGGCTCGGCGGTGTTACTCCTTTGGGGTATTCGGCAGAAAAGACCGAAATCCGCGATGAAGAGGGCAAAAACCGCTCGGCGTTCAAGCTGAAGCAAAACTCCGAAGAGGTCAAAAAGGTCAGGACGATTTTCAAGAAATACCTTGAATTTCAGTCCATAACAAGAGTGCGCTCCTGGCTGATACAGCACGACTACAAAACCCGCGAGGGCTGCGATTTCGGTGTATACGCAATCAGAATGATTCTCCGAAATCCCGTCTACTGCCCTGCCGATAAGACCGCGTTCGAGTATTTCCAAAATCTCGGCTCAACAATCTGCTTTGATGAAGATGAAGCTGATAAAAACGCGGGACTTATGCCGTTTTTCCGCACGGCACAGAGCGGAAAGGAAAACCTGCGTACTCCACCCGAAAGCTGGTTCATTGCAAAAGGAAAGCACAAGCCTGTTGTCACTTCGGAACAGTGGCTGAAGGTTCAGGAGATACTTGGTGAGAATGCCTCAAAGACCTTTTACCGTCCCGGTCGGAACACGGTGAGCTTGCTCACGGGGCTTGTCCGCTGCACGGAGTGTGGAAGTATAATGCGGCCGCACGTCAACAGCAGTAATCGCAGTCTTCCCGACGGCACACGCACTTTTATGTATATGTGTACGCTGAAAGAAAGCTCCAAGAAATCAAAGTGCGGTATGAAAAACGTCAACGGCAACGAGCTTGACAAGTTGGTCTGCGATGAGATTTTGAAGATAAACGAACCTAGCGGTATTCTCAAAAGTCAACTTGACGAAATGCTGAAAACGCAGGAAATCGACAGCTCGCTTAACGAGGAGAAGCTTTCCGAACTGCAAAGGCTTATCAGAGAGCACAATGAGCGGATTTCAAATCTGATGAAGACGCTCTCAATGTCGCAGGACAGCAGCACAATGCTTCAATACACAACGAAAGAAATCGAGCGGCTGGACAAGGAAATCAAGATGTACGAGAAAGAAGTGCAGGAGCTTGCAGCTTTCGGTGAAAAGAATTTGAGGAGAAATCAGCTTATCGAGGAAATCATAAAATCCATTTCGGATTTTCGTGAGAACTATGACAATATGAGTTTTGCGGAAAAGCAGGACTTTATGCACAGGATAATCGACCGTGTGGAGTGGGACGGTGAGAAAGCACACATCTTCTTAAACCGCTGAAATAAACGATTTACGCCGAGGAGAACCCGTTTTCCTCGGCGATGTTATAGATTTATCAATACACTTTGAAGCATAGGTGCTGAATTGATTACCCTTGTTGTAATCAAACGTTTCAACAGCTCGGATTAATCCGATAGTACCTATAGAAACAAGGTCGTCGGGCTCCCTTGCATCGGGATAGTTTTTCTTTACGATATACGCAACAAGCCGCAGATTATGGACAATCAGCTTGTCCCGCGCATCTTTGTCGCCGTCGGCGGCAAGTCTGATACATTCCGCTTCCTCAGCAGAAGAAAGCTGCTTGGGGAAGTTGTTTTTTCCGTCAAAATGAAGTCCGAAAAACAACAGGTTATTCAGCGCAAGTTTTAACAATAAAAGCATATCACACCTCACAAACAAGCCGCTTGCAGACGTTTATTTCAAACCAGCTTACATACTTTTGCGGCAGGATATAACATCATATTCGCTGCAGCTTGGACATTATTCGTGTTTTTTCGATTTGTGTAATTGTCAACTCTTTAGAACGAATAGGTTGACATTTTGGCACTCATGTGATATAATTGTCTACGGAGAAAAACTTGAGAGGTATACAATGTCCACAATTAAAGAACAACTACGTGAGCTGCTGGAACAAAACCGCGGCTCCTTTATATCGGGCGAGGAAATCGCCAAACGCCTGTATTGCACGCGCGGCGCGGTCTGGAAAGCCATAAACGCGCTGAGGAACGACGGCTTTGAAATAACCGCTGCTACCAATCGCGGGTACTGTCTGGAGGACAGCGGCGATTTTCTGAGTGAGTCGGGTATTTGCCGACTTCTGAACGACGATCGGGAAATTATCGTCCTGAAATCCGTTAATTCCACAAACGCATATATGCGCAAGCTTGCAGAAGGCGGCTATGCAGAGGGCACGATTGTCGTATCGTCCGAACAGTCAAACGGCAGCGGCAGACACGGGCGCAGCTTCTTCTCCCCCGCTGACACGGGACTGTATATGAGCATTCTGCTCCGCCCCGAAATCTCCGCACAGGAGGCGGTGAAAATCACCTCCGCAGCGGCGGTGGCGGTCTGCCGCGCTTTGTATGAGGTGTGCGGAGTATCCCCCGAAATCAAGTGGGTGAACGACATCTATCTCAACGGGAAAAAGGTTGCGGGAATACTCACCGAAGCGGCTTTCAACCTTGAAAACGGAGCGTTGGATTATGCAATTCTCGGAATAGGCGTTAACGTCTACCCTCCCGTTGGAGGCTTCCCTGCCGATATTTCAAAAATTGCGGGAGCGGTTCTTAACGAACGGAAAACCGATACCCGAAACAGGCTGGCGGCTGCGATTTGCAAGAGCTTCAGCGATTTGTATGCGGCGCTCCCCGACAATACATATCTGAAAGAATACCGCAAACGGCTGATGTGGATTGACAAG
>JBJESC010000239.1:0-2836 GCA_051882615.1 Oscillospiraceae bacterium | reverse complement strand
CTTGTTATACACCAACGCTCCAACGGCATAGAAATCCGCTCTTACACCTATACTCCTTATTTGCCCGTGAAGGACTTCGGGCGCAGTATATCCGTCAGAAGTAGAAAAACAACATTGCCGCTTTTCAACTCGTCGAATGAAATCAACGAATCAAAATCAAAGAGGACAATGTGTTCTTTCGTTTCGGGAATTATGAATACATTCTCCGGCTTTACATCAAGGTGGAGATAACCGTTTTCATGGTACTTTTTCAGCACCTTTGCCAAAGCTAAAACCCTTGTGAAAACAGACTTGATGCTGTCATCCTCCACCTTACCGTAATCACAGCCCTCAACGCAGCGCATAACGGTATATACCGTACCATTTGTCCGGTACAGTTCGGTAGTATCAATTGTTGAGTTAATCAGCCCTTGTGTTGTTCTGAACTGCTGATTCTGGGCAAATGCCTTTCGGGAACGCTGAAAATATGACTCAAACCTCTCTTGGCTTGCCGTAGGCACATTGAGCGAATTATCCTCGTTTCTGCTTATATTCTCATAAGCGGGATAGAGTTCCTTAATGCGGACAATCTGTGTCGTACCGTCAGCGGTAATCTGCTCCGCGTCATAAACTATACAGCTGCCGCCGCGTCCCACTTCATTTTTTAACAGATATTGCCTGTCCCCAAGAGTCAGGACAGTGCCGCAGGGGAGAGCAGTTCTTAAATAATCCATTTATTTTCCCTTCTTATCAATCGGCTGGTCGTTCCGTACATCCGTAATTACATTGTGTAAACAGTCAAGCGGCGATTCATCCAATGAGCAGTAAAGGAACAGCCAGTCATACGGATTTCCTACATACAAACCGGAATATCCGCACTCTTCAAGCAAGCTCTTTGCCTCATCCCAGAACACTTCGCACAGTTCTTCCTTTGTAAATTCTTCATTCGGCTCAACCGCCTGTGAACACCAAAAATGAACAAATTTGATAAACACCAGTGCCTTGCGGACAGTAATGTACGATACTTTTTTAGAATCATCCAAAATATCCGAGAAATTCTTTTTGCTGGGGAATGACAACTTTACTGCGCTTGGAATATCAACAGTATTTTCATCCTTTTTATCAATTCCGTCTGTTGTTCCAAGAATTGTATTCAGCAGAAAATCCGTGGAATAAAGCTGAACATCTTTGAAGAAATCCTTATATAGCGTTTCAGCGGAGTAGAGAAAATTCTTAACAATCCAACGCACCAACAGACTACATCCATCGATATTCTTCTTTGCGTTTTCGTTATCCTGCATTAAAAGGTCACGGACTTTTTCATCCTTTTCTCTGCATTCCTCGTTCTGCAACTCCTTCATTAACCGTCTTATCTCACTGCGCGAGGATATGTTCCACTTTACAAAATCTGCCGCATTTGCATTGATGTAATCAACGAGCTGTGCTTTTTCAGTGAAGCTCCTTGTTTCATCGGCAATATCTCTCGTGTACTTACCCTGCGAGGATTTGGAAACGGCACTTAGGTCTATCTGACCTATCATATCTTCTGCTTCGTTGTATGGCAGACCTCTGCTTATGCAAAACTCATAGACAAGTTCTTCGGGTCGATGGTAATCAAAGCCTCTTGCCAGATACACATTGTTTAAGAACCACTCTGACTGCTTCTTATCGGCGTGGAGCGCAAAGCACAGTTGAAACATTTTTTCTCTGCTGCGTTCATCGGAAACGCTTGGACTCCTTTTGCCTGAAAACCAATCCTTGACAGTAGATTTTGAAATCTCAACACCTATGTTGTTGAGCGCACTGATTATGTAGGCAGTCTTTTCATCCACATCTTGTCCGCCGCTATATCCTGTCATTGTCATCAGCTCCGACAAACCCTCTCCGAAGCCTCTCCATTCTTCTTTTCGCTTCCAAAGCGCAAGGAGCAGGTCTGATTCACCGAAAAAATCATTCTCATCGTTTTGGATAGTGTTTGCAAACCGATTAAGCTCATCGTTCATCACTCTGGTATATTCTGGCATTTTTATCTACTCCTTGCAAATAATCTGTCAATCTTTGTTATATTATAACACCTTTTATCGGTATTATCAAGCATTTTGAACAAAAAAACCATTCTCACAACCACAAATCTCCCCTGTGATATAATTCAGATAATCTTGAAGGGGGGTGATAGCATTGAGATGTACCGTACTTGACGGAAGCAGCAGATTGGTAATATCTGCGGGAAACACTACATACAAAATCGTTCTTCCCCGTAACACAGCAGAGTGCGTCAAGCAGATAAACAAATGCACCGAAGCGGCTCTCCAAGCCGGAAATGCTTTCATATCGGTTGACATCAAAGACAGCAAAGGAAGCACCAACTACACGGACAAGTTCCTGCCGTGGGAATATCATCATAAATACTTTTATTCAAAAGATAAGGTGAACGCCTATTCATTAGGGGTAATTCTATTCTTGTTTATGTTCCATCGTTTTCCAGAAACCGCCGAACAGCAGTTGCACAGGCACATTGATTATTCAAGCGTCGTTATTGAAGGAGTAACAGACAGCTTCCTTCTATTTGCAAATGATTACCTAAAGCACTCTTTGTGTATATCCTCTATCTGCCGCAGCAACGTTTCCGAGCTTCACGAACTGACTTTCAGAATGCTTTCATCGAACTAAAAACCACTCTCACGAGCAGCAATACCCGGTGTGATATTCTGAAATCACCAAATCGGAAAGCACTCCGAAGAGAGTTGAAAACCGCTCTCACGAGCAGCAATACCCAGTGTGATATACTGAAATCACCAAATCGGAAAGCATTCCGAAGAGAGGCTGAAAACCGTACTCACAAGCCGCTAAACACCGA
>JBJESC010000238.1:0-2842 GCA_051882615.1 Oscillospiraceae bacterium | reverse complement strand
CCTTTAGCGCATAATCAATCGCTGTACGATAAGCATTTGTGGTCAGAGCTGAGTAATACGCGGACTTAGCTCTTCCCTCAATTTTCAGGCTGTACACTCCCGCGTCTAACAGATCGTCGATATGGTCTATCATACACATATCACGCGCATTCAGAATAAACGTACCCTTTTCATCATCCTCAAAAACCTTGTAATACTCGCCCGGGCGTTTTTCTTCCATCAGGTAATACCCCCAGCGGCACGGCTGAGCGCACTCTCCGCGATTGGCATTTCGCCCTACAAGGTATTCCGAAATAAGACATCTTCCCGAAAAGCTGACGCACATTGCACCGTGTACAAACGCTTCAATCTCCATATCCTCGGGAATGTTCTTTCTAATCTTCCTGATGTTCTCAAGATTTACTTCACGCGCAAGAACTACACGGCTGACACCCATCTTGTAAAGCTCATTCGCAGTACGATAATTTACAACACCTGTCTGGGTAGATGCGTGAATGGCAAGCTTCGGAGCATATTCCTTAACCATAGCGATTACGCCGATGTCTGCGGCAATAACCGCGTCAACGCCCGCATTCTGAGCGTGAGAAACAAACTCGGGAAAACGCTCCATTTCGTCATTCAGCGGAACTGTGTTGCAGGTAATGTAGACCTTAACACCTCTTTCGTGTGCGGTCTGCACGGCTGTACATAATTCCTCTTCGTCAAAATTTTTCGCGCCCGCCCTCATTCCGAAGGTTTTTCCCGCAAGATATACCGCATCAGCACCAAAATCCAGCGCAGACTGCAGACACTCCATATCTCCGGCAGGAGACAAAAGTTCAGCTTTTTTCAAGTCAATCACTCTCCGCTATTTTCTCTCAGCGCGGCATCTTTAATATTTTGCTCGTGCTGTTCAAGTGTTTTCGCATAATAGAACACACCGTCCTTACTTACGAGGAAGTAGCGATAATCGGTACTTGCAGGATAAAGCGCTGCGTTTATCGCGTCGATACCGGGGTTGCAGATGGCGCCCGCAGGAAGTCCTGTACACTTATATGTGTCATAAGCGTCAATTATATCGTTCATTTTATCCATATTTGCCGAAGTAATCAGCGGATTAATGGACCGTTCGATATAGGTATAGGTTGTATCCGATTGAAGCTGCGGGAAATTCTCGGGGTCGTTCAGACGATTATGGAATACCGATGAAATCTTGGACATATTATCCTCGTTAGTTCCCTCTCTCTGAATAAGCGACGCCAGAATAATGGTTTCATCAAGGGTCATACCCAATTCGTCCATACGCTCCTTAAGCGAGTCGGTAATCTTTGCCTCAAAGTTCTTGTACATAGTATCCGCTGCCATCTTAGCATACTTGGTTGTATCAAGATTTGGGTTTTTCTTCAGGTCGTCAATCAGATAGAAGTTATAGGTATCGGGGAACAAATAACCCTCCAGCGCGTTCAAACGATTTTCATTGTCCGGAATTCCCTCTTCAAAGTCATAGGTATTAACCTTTGAAGCGTAGTATTTTTGAAAATCTTCCGCACGGCAAACATAGTTTTCTTCAAGAAGCTTTCCTATATCATACGCGGAAGAACCCTCGGGAATGAGTATTGTAACGGTCTGCGTATATCTCTTTTCTGTAGTAAGTGCGTCAAGAATAACACCATAACTCATATTCGAGTGAACAGAATGTGCGCCCGAAAGAATAGGATATGCGTCCTCCTTACTAAGCTGATAGTTGAGATAGGTTTTGAAAAACTTAGTGTTCAGAATTATTCCATTTGAGTGAAGTGTATCAACAATATCATCAACATTCACTTCCTCGGAGATAATTATGTCATAATCTCTGTAATCCTTTGCCATTCCTGTAATGTCACGCAATCCCTCGATTACCTTCACAGACAAAATTGTCCCGAGAACAATTGCTGTTACGGAAATAACCGCACCAAGAAAAATCTGCCCCATAGTTCTGGTATGATTTGTCTGCTTTTTCTTTCGCTTACGTCTCTTAACGGGGTTATTTCCCGGTCTCATCGGTTCAACATACTCGTCTTCCTCGTATATTGAATCCATACGCAATGTCTTGGACATATCATCGGCTGAATTCATATCTATAAATTCATCCTTGGGAGTAATACTGTGATGGTCAGAAGCAGGCTTTGTAAACTGTATACTGTCCATCTCCTGAGTTTTCCCAACATCTTCGGTTTCAATATCCTCGGGCTGCAAATCATCAAATTCATTCAAATCGGTCACAAAATCACCCCTTTTATCTGTCAAAAATAGTTAAATCAGCTTTTCTGTCATGCTCCTCCGTTGGGACAGAACGTTTAAACGCTTTGTAGCACACAATAACGCTCTTTCCAACAAAGGTCTCCAGAAATCTGTCATAATATCCTCGTCCATACCCAAGTCTCAGTCCGGTACCGTCGGCACACAGTGCAGGAACAACGCACAAGGTGTTTTCATCAGGGACAGCGGGACGAATTGCGGGAGGTTCGTCAATGCCAAATCTGCCGCACGAAAGCTCGTCCGTACCCTCTATGAAGTAAAAAGACAATTCCGTATCTCCGCTTATCGGCAAAGCAACAGGAATATCCTGTTCAAGACAGAAATCAATCAAACGTCTGGTATCAACCTCAATGTCTGTTGACGCGTATGTAAAAACAGAACTAACTCCGTCAAGGAGCGGCTTTATCTGCTCAAATATATCGCTGTCGGCAAGCGCCTTTATGTTCTTATCCATAGAGCGTCGCTGTTCAATAAGCTCTTTTCGGAGCCGTTTCTTTATCTCGCGCACTGAATTGCCGCCCTTACCTTATCAGCCCGCTCCGAACCTTTCAAAACCCGTACAAGT
>JBJESC010000237.1:0-2844 GCA_051882615.1 Oscillospiraceae bacterium | reverse complement strand
TATCGCAATGACACGTTACATCAAGCGTGGCGGTCAGGTATGGATTAAGCTTTTCCCCGATAAGCCCGTTACAACAAAGCCGCTTGGCACTCGTATGGGTTCGGGAAAAGGTTCTCCCGAGTATTGGGTTGCGGTTGTTAAGCCCGGACGCGTAATGTTTGAGATTGCAGGCGTTCCCGAGGAAACCGCAAGAGAGGCAATGCGTCTCGCAATGCACAAGCTCCCCATCAAGTGCAAGTTCGTTAAAAAGGAAGACGGAGGTGAGCTGTAATGAAGGCTTCGGAAATCAAATACCTTTCGGAAACTGAGCTGGAAACCAAGCTCGCTGAGCTGAAGGCTGAGCTTTTCAATCTTCGCTTCCAGCTCGCCGTAAACCAGCTTGACAATCCCGCAAGAATCAAGGCTGTCAAGAAGGACATCGCAAGAATCAAGACCGTTCAGCGCGAGCGCGAGCTGTCTGCGAACAACTAAGGAAGGAGGACGCAACTAAATTATGGAAAGATCTTTGAGAAAAACCAGAATCGGTAAGGTTGTAAGCAACAAGATGGACAAGACCATCGTTGTAGCAATCGAGGATAACGTTCGTCACCCTCTTTATAAGAAAATCGTAAAGCGCACCATTAAGTTCAAGGCTCACGACGAGCAGAACACCTGCAATGTGGGCGACAGAGTTGAGATTATGGAGACCCGTCCGCTTTCCAAGGACAAGAGATGGCGTCTTGTAAACGTAATCGAGCGCGCTAAGTAATAGACTAAACCAAATATGGTCGTAAACCGGACGGTTTGCGGCAGAAGGGAGAATCAGTGCAATGATTCAGATGCAGACACTGCTTAAGGTCGCAGACAACACCGGCGCTAAGGAGCTTATGTGTATCAGAGTTCTCGGCGGTACCCGCAGAAGATACGCAAACATCGGCGATATCATCGTGGCTTCCGTTAAGAAAGCTACACCCGGCGGCGTTGTAAAGAAGGGCGACGTTGTAAAGGCTGTCGTAGTACGTTCCAAGAAGGGTTTGAGACGCGACGACGGCACATATATCCGCTTCGACGAGAACGCAGCGGTTATCATCAAGGAGGACAAGAATCCGAAGGGAACTCGTATTTTTGGTCCGGTAGCAAGAGAGCTCAGAGATAAGGACTTTATGAAGATCCTGTCGCTCGCTCCCGAGTCACTCTAATGGAGGTGCACGATGAACAAGCTTCACGTTAAAGTAGGCGACACCGTTGCCCTTATGACAGGTGATCGCAAGGATAAGTATGAGAATGGACAGAACGGCAAGAGAAAGACCGGTAAGGTTCTCTCCGTATCTCCCAAGGAGGGCAAGGTAATCGTTGAGGGAATCAATATGGTTACCAAGCACGTTAAGCCCAGACAGGGACAGCTCGGCGGTCGTGTACAGGCTGAAAGCCCTATATACGCTTGCAAGGTAATGCCCGTTTGCCCCAAGTGCGACAAGCCCACCAGAGTCGGCCACAAGATTGAGGACGGCAAGAAGATAAGAGTTTGCAAGCACTGCGGAGCAGAGCTGAAGTATTGATTTGAAGGTCGGGTATAAGCAATCGCCGCTTATGTCGCGGCGGTTAAAATCCGGCCGGTAAGGAGAAAAATACAATGGCAAGAATGAAGGAATACTACAAGGAAACCGTAGCTCCCGCATTGTTCAAGAAGTTCGGCTACAAGTCTGTAATGCAGACTCCGAAGCTCGACAAGATTGTCGTAAACGTTGGCTGCGGCGAGGCTAAGGAAAACGCAAAGATTATTGAGAACGTAATGGCAGAGCTCGCACAGATTACCGGTCAGAAGCCCGTAGCGTGCAAGTCCAAGAAGGCCGTTGCGAACTTCAAGCTCAGAGAAGGTCAGGTAATCGGTGTTAAGGTTACACTGCGCGGCGACATTATGTACGAGTTCCTCGACAGACTCTTCAACGTGGCACTTCCCCGTGTAAGAGACTTCAGAGGAATCAATCCCAACTCCTTCGACGGCAGAGGCAACTACTCCTTCGGTCTGAAGGAACAGCTTATCTTCCCCGAAATCGAGTACGATAAGATTGACGCTGTACGCGGTATGGACATCAACTTCATCACCACTGCCAAGACCGATGAGGAAGCAAAGGAGCTGCTCACACTCATGGGCGCACCTTTCGAGAAGGCAGAATAAGGAACGGAGGATAATATGGCAAAAACGTCATTGAAGGTAAAGCAGCAGAGAGCTGCGAAGTTCTCCACCCGTGCTTACAACAGATGCAAGATCTGCGGCAGACCGCACGCATATCTTCGTAAGTTCGGAATTTGCAGAATTTGCTTTAGAGAGCTTGCTTACAAGGGACAGATTCCCGGCGTTAAGAAGGCAAGCTGGTAAGAAGAACCCACCACGCTTATGCGTGATGAGATAAACTGCAATCCTCGCCGGTGCAAACTTCAAAACCGGTAGGAAAATCAAAGCTAGTACGACGGACAATGTGGAATCCGTAACGGCTAATCTTTTAGGAGGTAACAGAATGCAGATTACAGACACTATCGCGGATATGCTCACGAGAATTCGTAACGCGAACTCCGCAAAGCACCCCACTGTTGACATTCCCGCTTCCAACCTCAAGAAGCAGATCGCACAGATTCTGCTCGACGAGGGCTACATCAAGAGCTTCAAGGTAATTGATGACGGCAAGCAGGGTGTTATCAGAGTAACACTGAAGTACACCGACAGCAGAGCACAGGTTATCACCGGTCTGCGCCGCGTGTCCAAGCCCGGTTTGAGAATTTACTCGAACTGCAAGGATATGCCCAAGGTAATGAAGGGTCTCGGTATCGCTATCGTATCCACTTCCAAGGGCATCATGACCGACA
>JBJESC010000236.1:0-2858 GCA_051882615.1 Oscillospiraceae bacterium | reverse complement strand
TACCAGCCGATTCCACCACTGTTCTCCGATTGTCATTGCCTGCCCTCCTCCATGTAGTCGCCCATGCTGTTCTCGATCTGCTCCTTACTGCCGAGAAGCTCGCGGAAGCCCTCTGCGGCAAAGCGGTAGTACGAATCCTCCTTGCTGAGAATGTTAAGGTCCCACATTTCGTTGAGCAGTTCCTCGATTTTCTCCCTGTTAAGATTCAGCAAGCGGGTGATTCTGTATTCGCCCGCAACCCTCATCAGGTCGTCAATGGTGTATTTCTTTTCAGCGGGCGAATCATAATACAGATACGCGAAAATAAGGGCGATAATATGATAGTGGCTGTGACCTTTTTCTTCGGTGAACAGCGAGGCTTCCAGCTTTTCATTAACCTTGCTCATAAACGCGCTGTCCGAGAGCACCTTCTTGATGTGACCCTCGTTTACCTCATAATAGGGCGTGTTGGTTTCGCTGTAGCCCGCATAGTCGTCGTCCTTCATTGCCTCCAGAAGCTTCTGGCAGTAGAACTGAATAAGACCGGGGTAGTAGTTGGTCTTAGCAAGAATCAGCGAGATCACCTTTTCGTCAAAGCGGAAGCCGAGATAAGCCAGCGTATTTGTCAGCAGCTTGATAGCCTCGGGGCGCTGGAACTGCTTGATAACCACCGAGCTTAAATGAATCAGGTTGGAGTTGCCCTGAAGCATTTCGCGGTTGAAACGCGAGAGGTTATGCAAACCTGCCATAACCAGCTTGAATCTGCCCGCGGGAAGATTCTTCACGGCGGCTATAGGCGGATTGTCATCCTCGGCGCCGGTTCTGATAAACTCGTCCGCCTCGTCAAGCATAATCAGCAGGTAGTTTATGCGGGTTTCGGGATTTTCGTCCATAAGGCGCTTTTTGATGTGCATTGCAAGGTCGTCCCAGTTGTCGCACCTGCATGATTCGTCTAAGATTCCGCTTGTGATAAGCTCCTGTGAAAGAAGCGCGGCGGCTTCCTTGTAATCCTTGTCCTGAATATCGAGAAGAATCGCTCTGTCGTTGTTGCCGTTTTTATCGACATTGTGCTGCGCCATTTTAAGCAGCGCGCTCTTGCCCAGTTGACGGCCGCCGTAAACAAGGTTTACGCCATCGGGGGATTCGATTGAGGTAAGCTCCGCCTCTCTGCCGGTGAACAGCTCGGCGGGCATGGTCTGTGTGGATGCCTCAACAAACGGCTGATAGTATGCAAACGGGAGCGTTACAGCCATAAAGCGCTTGGCAATGGTATCCGCGGCGTAGTGCTTGGCGAGGTAGAAGATAATCACTCTGTCGATAACAATAAATGTTTTGGAGAAGGTTTTCTCTTCCTTGATTTTCCGCGCAAGCCTTCTGCGCTCTTCCATGTTGAGGGCGTAATCAAGAAGCACAAGCGTATGCTTCGCCGTGGTGTTCATCATGCGGAAGCTGTTCATAAGACCGTTGCAGTCAAACTTGCCGTACAGGCAAGCCACTCTGAAGCCCTCGGTTTCCGTAAGCGAGCCGAATGCGGGAATACAGTGCGGGTAGGTGACCTTGCCGCTTCGCTTGTGACAGAACACCTTGTAGCTTTCAATACCGCAGCCGTTTTCCTCGGGCACTACCGAATCGGGATTGAAGCCCAGCTTTGTGAGGAGCTTTTTCAGGTCGTCCTGAGCGACAGGATTTTTTCTCGGCCAGCTCTTTAACAGCTCCGCGCCGCCCTTGGTTTCCTTGCGGGCGTTGTTGGTGAGATAAATCAGCGCTTTTTCGAGATCTTTCTTTCCGGAGTACTCCGAAATCTTGTCCACAAGGGTAGTTCCCGCGCCGAAAACCGCTCTGTAGTTGATTGAGTTTTCGCTCACAAACTCCGAGAAATACCCGAAAGGCTCAAGCGCGTAATCATGTACATTCTTGGTATCGTGGCGGCGTATGCAGTTGAGCATAAATTCCGCGGAGGTGTAATTCTGGTCGTTTATAAGCCCCTCTATCATCTCCCTCGGATATACACCGAAATCGTACTCGGGCTTGTCCGCAAGTTCCTCAAGCTGACGCATAAGGTTCTGACCGCGCTCGGAAGCATTAACCGAGATTCGGTTCTTGATTGAATCAAGTATTCTTGCATAGAAGCCAAAGTCGTTGGTAATGCGGGTGATTCTGTACCACTCAAGCGCCAGCTTCAGAACAGCGGTTTTCTCGCCGTTCATGTCGGAGATAGTACCGTAGCTTTCAAAAAGCCCGATTTCGTTGCTGAAATCCTGATACATTGAGTCAAAGCGCTGTTTCGCCTGTTTCAGACAGGCGTTCATAAGCTCAAACTCCTTACAGCCCGCAAGAGCGGTATTGCCCGTATCCTCGGCATACGCCTTTATCAGCCTTGCCGAACGGAAATTGTGCTTGGTTTCGTCATCGCTGAGAATCTCGGCGATACGCTTCTCAAGCGGCAGGTGACTTTCCGCCGCGTGCCGTTCGATACGCGAAAGAATATTCATTCTGCCCCAGCCGCAGAAGGTGGACTGCAGCTCGGGAAGATAATCGTCATCCAGAAGAATATCCTCGCCCGACAGGAAGTCAATGAAGAAATACTTCTTCGACTTGGCGTTATAGGTACCGTTCATCTTTGCAAGCAGTTCGCCCGCCGTATTTTGTATGCTGTCCGTACCCCAATCAAAGCCGTGCTCGGAAAGTTCTGCGGCGCTCGCCCTGCAAAGCTCCTCAAGCATGGTGATAATCCTCGGCGCAACGGAGTCGTAATTCTGCTTTATGTAGGCTTCCTCGCGGTTGCCGGAATGCTCGGCTACGGCAAGCCAGTCGCATACGCAGGAGATAATCTTCTTGATTGAGTTTACAACATTGTTCCGCTTACTGCCCTTGATTTT
>JBJESC010000235.1:0-2864 GCA_051882615.1 Oscillospiraceae bacterium | reverse complement strand
TGGCGGTGTTTTGTGCGAAGCACAAAACCGCACTGCCATTAGGGCAGTGCGAGCCAAAACAATGCCGGCAATGAGTCTTTGTCAAGCCTTTTAGGCTTGACAAAGACCATTGCGTTTAACAAAACAGCCATCAGCTTTGCTGATGGCTGTTTTGTTAAACTGGTGCCGCTGACCGGGGTCGAACCGGTACGGATGTTTAGTCCGAGGGATTTTAAGTCCCTTGTGTCTGCCTATTCCACCACAGCGGCATATTATCGGTGAAATTCGCGTTTTGCATTGCGGCAGAAAACACGCGCGGATTTCACAACAAAAACATTATACCACATTTCCCCGCTAAAGTCAAGAACTTTTTAAAAAACGGCTCCGATGCTTTGGATACGAGGGAATAGCACGCGACAATTTGGTTTGCTTTCTTAAAATCTATTGACAAAGTGCAAAAAAAGTTGTATAATATGACTAACTATATGATGCTTGCAAAAGGCATTGGAGGTGCATTTCTTGGATTATCGTGCGAAGGTGCGCTGGCTTTCTCCGAGGCGTGTTATGAAGCTGTACAACGGTCAAAAAGCTGAATACGGAAGCCGCAGACTCTTTGTTATTGGTATAGGCAGCAATGGAATTGATATTCTGGTGAAGTGCAAGGATATTGCTGAAAACAGATACGGAACAGACAAGACAAAAATAAGATTTTGGGGTATTGGTTTAAAAGAGACGCTTGACAGCGCGAAAGTAAGCGGTTCTGTTCTTGACGATGATGAGCGTTTGGAGATTGATCCCGATGAAGCAATCTATCCCTACCTTAACGACACTGCCAAGCTTCCTCCCGAGGTGGCTGAGTGGTTTGACGAGGGCTTGCGTAATTATACCCCGAACAAGCCTGTTTACGGACTTACTAAGCGTCAGTGTGCAAGACTTGCGCTGTTTCATTATTTTGATAAGATTAAGGATTGTTTCGGTGAAGCCATGAAGGCGTTTGCCAAGGAAAAATCAACGATTGAGGTTGTGTTTACGGGAAATCTGGGCGACGCTTTTTTCGGAGGAATGGTGATTGACCTCGCGTATATCGCCAGAGCCTTTTTCGCGCTCAACAAGTGCCCCGTTACCGTAACCGCGTCCATGCTTGCCGCAGATACCGCGCTTTTGCAGGGGCTTGACGGCCGCGACCTCGCCATATTTTACGCTAACACGATTGTAACTAAATGCGAGCTGGACAAGTTCCAATACCAGAAGAAGGAGTATGTTCAGAAGTTTTCGCCCGCATACACGTTTTCTTCAAACAAAGCGCCGTTTTCCTCCTGTTTTATTAATGCGGTGGAGGAGAATTATAAGCTGACCGTGGAAAATGCGGCGCTGAAGATTATGACGGACTCCGCTCTGGTGTTCAAGCAGGACGATGACGCAGACCGTCTGCTCGCTCATAATATGCTCGGAAACGCCACTCAGCATTCTTTCAGGTATCTTACCAGCACGACTGCGGTTGATGAAATCCCGATGGGCAAGATTGTAAGCTATCTTACGCTGAAAACGCTTATAGTGCTGAATAACAGGCTTATGAGCAACACCGCGGATTCCGCACAGCTGAAGTTAATTTCAAGCAAGGTTATCCCCGATGAAATGCTGCTTGCATTAAAGGCGGGAGAACTTCCCAAAATTGAGTATGACGAAACGCTTAATCCTCTGTTTTCCGTGAAGTCTCTCAAAAACGGAGCCCAGTCGTCCAAGAAGTATGTTAACGATAAGCTGGAAGAAATTGCGGCTTTGTGCAAAAAGGGCGCCGATGAATATATCGAAAAGGTATTCGCAGACGTTGTGGATATGTGCGAGAAAGCCTGCTGCGATAATTCCAAGGGACCGTATTGTGCAGTAGACATTGCAAAACGCTGCCTTTCAACCCTGAAAAAGGCAATTGAAAAGAAGAAAGAGCAGATTGAGAACGCCGATATGGACGTCCCGAGAGATGAACACCAGCTTATGGTTGAGTGGCGCAGTATTCACGGAGCGTTCGGACTGTTCGGAACCAAGGATACCGAAGCGTATATTTCCCGAATGAAGAAGTATGCCGAGGGCAGACGTATTCAGCTGACGGGAGCAGTTGTTCTCGAATTTTATGAGGCTCTCTATAACAGGATAGACGAATACTATAAGGACAAGCTGGACGCTGTAATAAAGCTGTTTGGCGGGGTGGTTGAGTTCTTTAACGGAATTGTCAATGAAATGCGACCTCCCGAGAGCGGTTTCGTGCGCGACGCCTTCGATATTTCAAGGGATCAGGCGCGTGCAAGACTTGACAGACTTGTTGAACAGCTTCCCAAGTCAACTCTTGATATGGCACTGGAGAGAAGCAAGCTTCTTTCCGCTGCGCTCAGCGAGGACGCGAAGATGTTTGCTTCCGAGGCGTGCGCTATTGCGGGAATTGGCTTCAGAGCGCTCTTCTCGTCCGATTATGACGAGCTTTGTCAGGCGTTCGGCACGGACAAATCCGTTGCCCGTGCGCTTGAAAACTGCATTGAGCAGCTTAAGCCTGTCACCCCTACCTCGGACGAGCAGCCGCTTGTGCGTATGGTATGTCCGCAGACAGCACAGTTGGAGGACGTTGCGGGACTCCGCGCCGCCCATAACGACCTGAACAGCGTATGGACGAATTCCTCGCTGTTCCATACCGTGATTGTACAGCAGGTGAGGGGCGGAGTTAAGCTTGATGAATTCAAGGATTACCAGCAATGGGAAAATATGCGCTACGCCTATGTCAACGATTCGCTGAAAAAGCACGGAATACATATCTTTATTTGACAGCTAACGATTTCTCTACACATTTTCAACAATAGGAACACAACAAATAAAAGAAAACGATAATGATAGTAAAT
>JBJESC010000234.1:0-2866 GCA_051882615.1 Oscillospiraceae bacterium | reverse complement strand
AGTTATACCACAGATGAGGGAAATCTTCGGCAAAGCCTGAACGGCTTGTGGAAATTCAGCTATTCCGAAAAGCCGTCGGAACGTCCTGCCGATTTTATCAGAAATGATTTTGATGTATCGAGTTTCGATGAAATAAAAGTTCCGGGGCACATTCAGCTTCAGGGTTACGGCAAACCGCAGTATGTCAACACGCAGTACAGCTGGGAAGGACAGGAACAGCTTGTTCCCCCGCAGATACCGCAAAAAAGCAATCCCGTCGGGAGCTACGTCAAGTTTTTCGATGTTGACAGAGCGCTTCTCGGGAAGAAAACCTACATCAGTTTTCAGGGCGTTGAAACAGCGTTTTATGTGTGGCTCAACGGCGAATTTGTGGGCTATTCCGAGGACAGCTTCACCCCCTCGGAATTTGAAATCACCCCTTACCTCAAAGAAAAAGGCAACAAGCTGGCGGTCGAGGTTTACCGTTACAGCACGGCAAGCTGGCTTGAGGACCAAGACTTCTGGAGGTTTTCGGGAATTTTCCGTGACGTGTATCTTTACGCCGTGCCGAAAATTCACATTCGTGACATGAAGGTCACCGCTGATTTCAGCAACGGAAGCGGAATTCTTTCCGTAAAGCTTGATGTCATCGGTGGTGAGCATACGACAAAATATACGCTCAAAGGTTCAAGCAGAACGATAAAACTCGATAGTAGTTCGGATAATTTCGTTTCTTGCCTGCCCAATATTTTGCCGTGGAGCGCGGAAGAGCCCAATCTTTACACTCTGACCGTTGAGATTTACGACTGCGATAAGCTGATAGAAACAGCCGAAACAAAAGTCGGTTTTCGCAGATTTGAGCTGAAAAACGGTATTATGACGCTGAACGGAAAGCGGATTGTTTTCAAGGGAATCAATCGTCACGAGTGGAATGCGGCAAATGGCAGAGTGGTTTCCGAAGCGGATATGCTTTGGGATATCCGCTTTATGAAGCAGAATAACATCAATGCCGTCCGCACCTCGCATTATCCGAATAATTCGTTTTGGTACAAGCTCTGCGATGAGTATGGAATTTATCTCATCGACGAAACCAATCTTGAAACTCACGGCACTTGGCAAAAGAACGGCGTTTGCGAACCGTCAGCAAATGTTCCCGCGTCCCTTCCCGAGTGGAAAGCGGCTGTTCTCGACAGAGCAAAATCAATGTACGAGCGCGACAAAAATCACGCAAGCGTGCTGATATGGAGCTGCGGAAACGAGAGCTACTGCGGCGATGATATTGCGGCAATGGCTGAATATTTCCACGAGGTTGACAGTACAAGACTTGTTCATTACGAAGGTGTTGTGCATAACAGAAAATACGACTATATTACCGATATGGAAAGCAGAATGTACGCAAAACCGTGTGAAATTGAAGAATATCTTGCCAAAAATCCCGCGAAGCCTTACATAAGCTGCGAATATATGCACGCCATGGGCAATTCTCTCGGCGGAATGAAGCTCTACACCGACCTTGAGGACAAGCACAAAAAGTATCAGGGCGGCTTTATTTGGGATTTTATCGACCAAGCGCTTTACAAGGACGGCAGACTTGTTTACGGCGGCGATTTTGGCGACAGAGCAAGCGATTACGGCTTTTGCACAAACGGTGTTGTTTACGCAGACCGCAGTTATTCTCCCAAAGTTCGGGAGCTTAAACAGCTTTATTCAAACATCAAAATGAACGTCAAAAACGGCGTTCTTTCGATAGAAAACCGAAATCTCTTTATTGACACGAGCGGGTATATTTTCAGAGTTTCTCTCGAGAAAAACGGCGAAATTCTTGAAGCAAAGGATTACCGTATAAACGTTTCCGCAGGTGAAACAAAGGGCGTGAAAATCGACATTTCCGTGCCCGAAAGCGGCGGCGAATTTGTGCTGACAGCGTGTGCAATTCTCGCAAATGACGCTCTTTGGGCGAAAAAAGGTCACGAAATTTGCTTCGTGCAGGAGGTTATCAAAACTCCCGAAATTCCGCTCCCGAAAGCCGTTCGGAAAGCCGAGATTGTTTACGGTGATTTTTGTATCGGTGTTCACGGCGAAAATTTTTCTATGCAGTTTGACAAGCGTGAGGGCGGGATAAGCTCGCTGGTTTATAACGGCAAGGAGTTCATCACAAGAGCACCGAAAATCTGCTTTTGGAGAGCAATGACCGATAATGATACAGGCGCGGGTTATCCTTATGAAATGTCGCAGTGGCAAATCGCTGGCAAGTGTGGCAAGCTTCTCGGACATACCGTTAAGGAAAATCCCGACAGCGTTGAGATATCCTTCAGCTTTGCCGCACCAACCGTTCCTGCGTTCAGTTTCAGCGTAACTTACACGGCATTTTTTGACGGAACGCTCGGTGTTCGCGCGGAGTATCCCAGAGTGACGGGACTTCCGGATATGCCGGTCTTTGCGATGGATTTCAAGCTGAAAAAACAGTATGACAAGTTCACTTTTTATGGAAACGGTCCCGATGAAAACTACATTGACCGCGATAACGGCGCAAGACTTGGCGTATTCTCTTCAACCGTGTGCGACAACTTTTCACGATACCTCAACCCGCAGGAATGCGGCAACAGAACAGGCGTGAGGTACGTTAATGTGTACGATGAAAGCGGCGCGGGGCTTGACTTTATTGCCGGAGAAAATCCGTTTGAAATGAGCGTTCTTCCTTACAGCGCATACGAAATCGACAACGCTATGCACCGCGAAGAGCTGCCCGAAACGAGTTATACTTGGGTGAGGATTGCCGCGAAGCAAATGGGTGTTGGCGGCGATGATTCGTGGGGTGCTCCCGTTCATCGGGAGTATAAAATCAACAGCGCGGAAAAGCTCACACTTGAATTTACAATCAATTCAT
>JBJESC010000233.1:0-11751 GCA_051882615.1 Oscillospiraceae bacterium | reverse complement strand
GGACCTCTTGCAATAACTCTTGCTCCGGGCATACTTTCCGACATTTTCGACGGTATTGAAAGACCTCTTAAGGATATAAGAAGTCTTTCTGGTTCGTTTATCGGACGAGGAGTAAAGGTTAATAACATAGATGAAAAGAAAACATGGAAGGTGGAGTTTAAGGCAAGCGTAGGCGACTACGTCAGCGGCGGCGATATTATAGCCGTAACGCAGGAAACAAGCCTTATTGAGCACAGAATAATGATTCCGCCGAACATCAAGGGAAAGATAGAATGGATTGCAACAAACGGCAATTACACAATTGTTGACACTATCGCAAAGGTAAGATGCGGCGAGGAAACAGTTGATATTACAATGAAGCAGAAGTGGCCTATTAAGCAGGCAAGACCGTACACGCAGCGTCAGCCTATTTCAAAGCCGCTTGTGACAGGTCAGAGAGTTATTGACGCAATGTTCCCCCTTGCAAAGGGCGGCGCGGCGGCTATCCCCGGCGGCTTTGGAACGGGTAAAACCATGACGCAGCACCAGCTTGCGAAGTGGTGTGACGCAGATATTATCGTGTACATCGGCTGCGGCGAACGCGGAAACGAGATGACGCAGGTTCTCGAGGAGTTCTCCGAGCTTATCGACCCCAAGTCCAACCGTCCGCTTACCGACAGAACCGTGCTTATTGCGAACACGTCTAATATGCCCGTTGCGGCGCGTGAGGCGTCTATTTACACGGGAATTACGCTTGCGGAATACTACCGTGATATGGGTTATCACATAGCGATTATGGCGGACTCGACCTCGCGCTGGGCGGAGGCTCTCCGTGAGATTTCGGGACGATTGGAGGAAATGCCCGCCGAGGAGGGCTTCCCCGCATATCTGCCGTCCAGACTGTCCGAGTTCTACGAGCGTGCGGGATATGTCGAAACTCTCGGCGGAAGCGAGGGCTCGGTTACTATCATAGGCGCGGTTTCTCCGCAGGGCTCCGACTTCTCCGAGCCTGTAACGCAGAACACCAAGCGCTTTGTACGCTGTTTCTGGGCGCTGGATAAGTCGCTTGCGTATGCAAGACACTATCCCGCTATCGACTGGAACAGCAGCTATTCTGAGTATATTGACGACCTGAGCGACTTCTATAACAAGAATGTCGGCTCGGACTTTATGCAGCTCAGACAGGAGATTTCAAACATTCTCCAGGAAGAGTCGAAGCTGATGGAGATTGTAAAGCTGATAGGCGCGGACGTTCTGCCCGACGACCAGAAGCTCACGATTGAAACGGCGCGTGTTGTTCGCGTGGGACTGCTTCAGCAGAATGCGTATCATAAGGATGACACATACGTTCCGCTCGACAAGCAGCGTTTGATGATGAAGGTTGTGGTTGAGCTTTACCAAAAGTCGCTGGACGTTCTGCGTGCGGGTGTTCCGCTGTCGGAAATTATGGCTTCGGGACTGTTCGATAAAGCGATTAAGATGAAGTACGATATTCCGAACGACAAGCTTGAGATGTTTAACGTATATCTCAGAGAGATTGACGAGAAAATCGGCAGTCTGGCGTAAAAAAGTTACCTTTAAGGAGAACCGGTATGAGTTTGCAGTATATGGGGCTTAAGGATATAAACGGCCCTCTGGTGGCGATTGAGGGAGTATCGGGCGTCGCCTATGACGATATAGCGAAAATCCACATGAGCGACGGAACGGAGCGTATCGGACGAGTAGTGGAGCTTGCGGGCGATAAAGCCGTATTGCAGGTCTTCGAGGGAACGAACGGAATGTCCCTCAAGAATACTCGCACCGTCTTTACGGGAAAGCCGCTTGAAATTCCGCTTGCCGAGGAAATGCTGGGACGTGTGTTCAACGGCGCGGGAAAGCCTATTGACGGTCTGGGAGCGGTGTTCCCCGAGAAGATGGGCGATATTAACGGACAGGCGCTCAATCCCGTTGCCCGCCGTTATCCGAGAAACTATATCCACACGGGTATTTCCTCGATTGACGCGCTGATGACGCTTATCCGCGGACAGAAGCTGCCGATTTTCTCAGGCTCGGGACTTTCCCACAACAAGCTCGCTGTGCAGATTGTAAAGCAGGCTAAGCTGACGGGCGAGAACGCGGGGGATTTCGGCGTGGTATTCGCCGCAATGGGCGTACAGAACGATGTTGCGGAGTATTTCCGCCGCTCGTTCGTGGAAACGGGCGCTATCGAGCGTGTTTGTATGTTCCTCAACCTTTCGAGCGACCCGATTATCGAGCGTTTGCTCACCCCGCTGTGTGCGCTTACCGCTGCGGAATATCTCGCGTATGAGAAGAATATGCATATCCTCGTTATTATGACGGATATGACGAGCTATGCCGAGGCGCTGCGCGAATTCTCCTCCTCAAAGGGAGAAATTCCCGGAAGAAAGGGATACCCGGGCTATCTGTACTCCAACCTCGCTTCGCTGTACGAGCGTGCGGGCGTTATTGAGGGGAGCACGGGCTCGGTAACGCAAATTCCCATTCTCACTATGCCGAACGACGATATTACTCACCCTATCCCCGACCTTACCGCGTATATCACCGAGGGACAGATTGTATTCGACCGCTCTCTTGACCAGAAGGGCATATACCCGGGACTGTCCGTGCTGCTTTCGCTTTCACGTCTGATGAAGGACGGTATCGGTGAGGGATACACCAGAGCCGACCACTCGGCGGTTGCAAATCAGCTTTTCGCCGCTTATGCGCGGGTTCAGGACGCGCGTTCGCTGGCGTCTGTAATCGGCGAGGACGAGCTTTCCGACATTGACCGCGCGTATATGCGCTTCGGCAAGCTGTTCGAGGAGTATTTCCTCAATCAGGGCTTTGACGAGAACCGCTCAATGGACGAAACCCTCGACCTCGGTTGGGACTTGCTCTGCACGCTTCCGAAAACGGAACTCGACCGAATGGACGACAAGCTGCTTGAAGAAAAGTATGACGAGAGCAGGGGAGCGCGTTTTGAAAACAGCTCCGCGCAGCTTAATACTCCCGATTTAGCCAACGAGCTGTAATTTGTTTTTTTACTCTCATAAAGAAAGGGCGGTGATTTTTTGGCAGAGCAGGTTTTTCCCACCAAGGGCAATCTGATTAAGACAAGGCGGCAGTTGTTTCAAGCCATGATTGGCTATGAGCTGATGGACAGAAAGCGCAACATTCTCATTCGTGAGATGGTGTCGCTGGTGGACGAGGCGAAGGAGCTGCGCTCGGGAATTGACACCACTTATTCCGAGGCTTACCGCGCTCTTGAAACTGCCAATGTCACGCTGGGACTTCTGGGAAATCTCACGCAGATGTTTCCTGTTGAGAATTCGCTGGGACTGTCCCTCCGCAGCGTAATGGGCGTTGAGCTGCCGAAGATTACGGCTGATATTAAGCCCGTAACCAAGCCCGTTTATCCGATGGGACTTACGAATTCAGCGTTTGATTACGCGTATATCTGCTTTAACAGGGTTAAGGAGCTTACCGTGCGGCTCGCCGAGGTGGAGAACAGTATCTATCGGCTTGCGGCGGCAATCAAGAAAACCCAGAAGCGCGCGAACGCCCTAAAGAACATAATGATTCCGCGTTTTAAGGCGCAGGTGAAGTTTATCACTAACGCGCTTGACGAAAAGGAACGCGAGGAGTTTTCCAGACAAAAGGTTATCAAGAAAAGAAAAATGTAACAAATAGAGGGCATTCCAAATGGAATGCCCTCTTGTTATATACGTTTAGCCAAAAATTCCAGTATATCGTCCATTACTTCCTTGCGGTTAAGCTCAAAGAGCAGCTCGTGACGAGCCTCCCGATATATCCGAAGATTAGCGTCACAGCCATGTTCGATATACTGCGCGACTGCGTGACGGACTCCGCTGCCGTACTCGCCGACAGGGTCCATTCCTCCGCTGATGAAGAACATCGGAAGGTCGGTTGGTGTGTTTTCGATAACCGCGGGCGTGTTGCAGCATAACAGCGCGTTCATCAAATCACGGTAGCCCGCTATCGTGAACAGGAAGTTGCACTTGGGGTCAGCGCAGAACTTGTCAACCTGTTCGTCATCGCGGGAGAGCCAGTCGTTCGGTGTGCGATGGTTCTGGGTTCGGAGATTGAACAGTCCGTAAACCATCTTCGCTCCGAAGCGGTGACGATAGAACTCGCCATGTCGCTTTTCGGCGAGGTCAAGCACGCGCTCAAGAGGAGCGGTGGCTGTAATTCCGCCCGCCGTCCCCGAAACGATATACCCGCTGAATTTATCGGTTTCGCCGTATTTCGAGATGTAAATTCTCGAAAGGAAGCTGCCCATACTGTGTCCCATAAGGAAGTGGGGAATATCGGGGTATTCCTTATCAAGAATTGTTTTCATTCGGTGGAGGTCACGCACCATATTGATATAGCCGTTTTCTGAGCCGAAGTAGCCGAGCATATTCTCATCGCGAAGCGAATTTCCGTGCCCGACATGGTCATTGCCGCACAGGGCAATGTCGTTTTCGCAGAGAAACCGAGCAAACGGTTTATAGCGCTCGATATACTCGCACATTCCGTGGGAAAGCATAACCAGCGCTTTCGGCTGCTCGGGCGTGAAAATATAAAATCGGATATTGCACAATCCCGTTGAGCTCGGGAAATGCCCCTTAATCTCCCTCATATTATTCCTCCGTGGAGTTTACCGCCTCAAGTCGATAGATAGGCTGGCCGAGGTCGGTGAAACGTTTTTCATACTCGGTCATAATATTCCCCTCAAAGCCGCTGTTATGTAAATCAAGGCTTACATTTTTCAGCGGGAAGCCGTTTGCGGAGAACTGCTCTATCGAGAACTCAAAAAAGTGCATATTGTCGGTCTTTTGGTGGATTTCCGCGCCGTTCTTCAGCACCTTACGATAAATCTCCAGAAAACGCGCGTGAGTTAAGCGGTGATTTGCGTATTGCTTCTTGGGGAACGGGCAGCTGAAATTGAGGAACAGTCTGTCAACCGTGTGGTCGTGGAAGAGGTGGTCGAGGTATTCCGCCTGTCCGAGACAGAAGCGCAGGTTTGGCAGGCGCTCCTTCATCTGCGCTTCCATTCCCGTAACAATTACGTTGTAGGTTTTCTCAACCGCGATAAGGTTTATATCGGGATTTCGTCTTGCAAATTCAAGGGCAAAGCCGCCCTTTCCGCAGCCGATTTCAAGGTAAAGCGGATTGTCGTTTCCGAATACCTTCTTCACATCAACGAAGTATTCCTCGGAAAGAGGATCGTTTGCGTGTTCGTTCTGGCACTGCATATATAGCGTAATCTCTTTGCAGGCAGCTATTCTTTCGTCAAGGTTCTTTTTTCTGCGCATTCGCATAGTATTCTTCTCCTGTTATGATTTCATTTGTTTCGTTGCCTTTTCCCTCGGGCATATTCATCACTAATATCCAGAACGGGGTTTCCTGCGGAGGGTTTTTGCCGTGCGCTCCGTTAAACGCATAATACCGAACGGTGGTTTTGTACTTTGTTTCGATAGTCACTTTATATCCGCAGTTGAACACTTCCATTCCCAATATCATAGAGAAAGGCTCAAACTTAACGCTTGTTATTTCGCGGTAGTAATATTCCTCCGCTTTGTCACGCCTGAATACGGTCAGTTTTTCCTCGTCGGCTTCATATCTGCAAGGCTTGCCTGTTCTTGCCGAAAGAAACATAAAGTCCGCAGGCAGGCAGATAATAAAGCAGGCGAATATTCCCAATAAAGTAAAGGCTTTGTCAAACGTGATAAGCGCTATGCAGGCTGCCACACCCAGCGCCAATAGAATTATGGAGGGTATAACCCACCAATACGGTTTATCCGAAATTAAATTCATACTGCCTTGCTTTGAAATGAGGTTTCGCGGTTTTTCTCGGGTGTTGAAGTCGGTCATAGCTCTCCTCGCTCAATATGTAATAATCACTTTTCAATCTCTCTGCCCATCAGCACGCCCATTATGCTCGCCATCATCAGTCCGCGCGTCCAGCCGCTGGAGTCGCCGAGGCAATGGAGGTTCTCAATATTCGTGTTGAAGTGTTCGTCCATCTTCACGCGGTTGGAGTAGAACTTCAGCTCGGGTGAGTAGAGCAGCGTTTCGTGGCTTGCAAAGCCGGGAACAACGTTGTCCACCGCCTTGATGAAGTTCACGATATTCGTCATTGTGCGGTAGGGAATTGCCGCGGTAATATCTCCCGCAACCGCGTCGGGGAGCGTGGGCTTTACGTTAGAGAACGAGAGTTCTTTTTCCCACGTTCTCTTTCCGTCAAGAATATCGCCGTAACGCTGAACGAGAATATGTCCCGCACCGAGCATATTCGCAAGCTCGCCGACTTTCTTCGCGTACTCAATCGGCTGGTTGAACGGAACGCTGAAGTTATGCGAACACAAGATTGCGAGGTTGGTGTTGTCGGATTTCAGATTTTTGAACGAGTGCCCGTTTACCACTGCAAGTCCGTCGTCGTAGTTCTCCTGTGCGACAAAGCCGCCGGGGTTCTGGCAGAACGTACGCACCTTGTTCCTGAACGGAGCGGGGTAGCCAATGAGCTTTGATTCGTAAAGAACCTCGTTTACCTCCTCCATAACCTCGTTTCGCACTTCAACGCGGACTCCTATATCTACCGTTCCCGCGCGGTGCTCAATGTTATGTTCAACGCAGATTTTCTCCAGCCAATCCGCGCCCTTTCGTCCCGTTGCAACGATGATTTTCTCGCCGTATATTGTATGCTCGTTATCGTGATTGTCCGTAATGATAACTCCCTTGCATACGTTCTCCTCAATAATGAGGTTGTCACAATGGGTGCTGAACATTATCTCCACGCCGTTTTGCATTAGGTATTGCTCAATCCGTAAATACAGCTCGTGCGCTTTTTCGGTACCGAGATGACGAATGGGGCAGTCCACGAGTTTGAGATTAGCGTTGATTGCCTTTTTGCGGATTTCGCGTATTCTTTCGGGATTGGATACGCCCTCCACCCGCGTATCTGCGCCGAATTCCAGATATATCTTGTCGGTGTAGTTTATGGTTTCCTGAGCCAGCTGTTCGCCGATAAGCTCGGGGAGAGTGCCGCCTACCTCGCACGAGAGCGAAAGCTTTCCGTCCGAGAACGCGCCCGCTCCCGAAAAGCCTGTCGTAATGTTGCAGAAAGGCTTGCAGTTCACGCAGGACTTGGTCTTGGATTTCGGGCACTTGCGCTTTTCAAGAGGCAGTCCTTTTTCAATTATAAGTATTTTCTTTTTGGTTTTCAGGCGGAGCATTTCAACCGCAGTAAAAATACCGGCGGGACCTGCGCCGATGATAATAACGTCATAATTCATAAAGTCACCTCTAAAAAATGCGGAATGTTTTAATGCTGATGCGAATATAATGAAATAGTACAAGCCTTAAAGGAGAGAAAAAATGAGAACGGAAACCAACATAGGCGCTCTGCCCTTGACGGAGGAACAGCCCGCTCTCGCCGAGAGCGCGGAATTAACCATACCCGAAACCGACCTTTCGGAAGAACTGCGGCAGTCCGAGGAGACGTCCGCACAAGAGCGTTCCCACGTTCGTTACCCGAAAGCGCACAGAAGCAGTACGCTGATTGTGATGGCGCTGTCAGCCGTGTGCGGCGCGATAGGCGGGGTTGTTGCTTCGGGAAACGCTGACGCGTCACGGGAAATCAGCGGTTCGCTTTCCCGAACGTTCGGGGAGATTTTCCTTAACCGAACGATAGTCGGAGCAGGGTTTCTTGCGCTGGAGTATGTTCTCGGTTTCTTCGCGCTGGGCGATTTGCTGGTGTGGAGCGTCCCGCTTGCCGCAGGGCTGGGGCTTGCGCTCAGGATTGCAGCGGCTAAAGCGTGGGTGCTGCTGCCGTCCTCGATACTGCTCCTATTCGTTATCGCGTTCGGAGCGGCTGTTTCGGCAGGCTTTTCCGATACTCTTATGCGGGCTTCGCGGGGAGGAACGGTGCACCTTGGAAATTCTCCCCGAAAACTGTTTACGCTGAATTTTCTGGGTTATCTTGCGGCTGCTGTTGTCTGCGCACTTTACGAGGGGATAATCCTTACCGTCTGATTTTAACCAAACCAAGCGATACCCCGAAAAATCAGATTTTTCGGGGTAGGGCGATTATCATTTATCCATTTTTTTGTGGTCGTTCTGACGAATTTCAACACGTCTGATTTTTCCGCTGACCGTCTTGGGGAGTTCGTCTACGAATTCTACAATTCTGGGGTACTTGTAGGGAGCGGTGTTCTGCTTTACATACTCTTGGATTTCCTTTGCAAGTTCGTCCGAGGGCTGATAACTGCTTGTTAAAACGATTGTAGCCTTTACAACCTCGCCGCGAATGGGGTGCGGGGCTCCTGTTACAGCACATTCAAGCACTGCGGGGTGAGTTGCGAGAACGCTCTCAACCTCAAACGGACCGATACGGTAGCCGCTGGACTTGATAACATCGTCGTTGCGTCCGACATACCAATAGTATCCGTCCTCATCGCGTGTTGCGGTGTCGCCTGTGTGGTAAAGTCCGTCGTGCCACGCCTTTTGGGTGAGTTCGGGGCTCTTGTAGTAGCCCTTGAACAGTCCGGGAGTATTGACATACTCGCCGCGTACAACGATTTCTCCGACAACTCCGGGAGGTACAGACTTGCCTTCGCCGTCAACCAAATCTACGGAGTAGAGCGGCATCGGCTTTCCCATCGAGCCGGGCTTCGGCTCTGTACCGACAAGGTTTCCGATAATGCAGGTGGTTTCCGTCTGACCAAAGCCCTCCATCAGCTTCAATCCCGTGTATTCATACCACTTGTTGAAGACCTCGGGCTGAAGTGCCTCGCCTGCAATATTGCAGTATTTCAGCGAGGAAAGGTCGTACTTCTCCAGTCCCTCGTTGATGAAGAAACGGAACATTGTGGGCGGTGCGCAGAGGGTTGTAATCTTGTACTTCTCAATTATATGGAGCATATTGGCGGGAATGAACTTGTCGAAGTCATAAACGAATATGCAGGTACCCATTGAGAGCTGACCGAAAATCTTTCCCCAAGCCGCCTTAGCCCAACCGGTATCGGAAATGGTGAGGTGCAGACCGTTGGGATCTACCTTCTGCCAATGCTTTGCGTTCTGAATATGCGCGAGCGCCATTGCGTGCTCGTGAACAGCCATTTTGGGGTGACCGGTTGTGCCCGACGTGAAGTACAACAGGAACAGCTCGTGAGCGTTGGTTTCAATCCTTTCAAGAGTGTCGGGATACTTCTCAATTTCCTTGTCGAAATCAACCCAGCCCTCGCGGGAGCCGTTTACGATAAACTTCCCAATGAGCTTATCCTCCGCTTCGGCGTCTGCGTCCTCGATGTGCTTTGCTACCTCGCCCTGACTGGTGCTTACAACCGCCTTTGCGTCAGCCGCGTTGAAACGGTAAATAAAGTCCTTCTTGGTGAGCAGGTGGGTTGCGGGGATAGCTATTGCTCCGATTTTCATAAGCGCAATCAGAATATACCAGAACTGATAGTGGCGCTTAAGAACGAGCATTACGCAGTCGCCCTTCTTTATTCCCATATCGAGGAACATATTCGCCGCCTTGTTGGACAGACGGGACAAATCCCCGAAAGTAAGCATTTTCTCGTTGTCCTGGAGGTCTACCCACATCAGTGCGCGGCGGTCGGGTTCAAGCTCCGCGAACTTGTCGATTATGTCGTAGCTCCAATTGAAGTTTTCGGGATATTTCAGCCCGAACTTGGTGAGAATTCCGTTTTCGTCATATTCTTCCTCAACAAAATTCAGATGATAGTTTTCAACGCTGTTATCAATCATAATTTTTTCCTCTCCCTTTTTCCCATTATTCCCCAATGGGAAAACAATCATACCAATTTAATTATATACTACATTATCCCATTTGTCAAGGGTTTAAAGTGTGAAATTTTTGTGTACAATTCACAAATTGAGGTTAATTCCTCTTGAAATTATGAACGCTTTGTGGTATAATTACAAGGTGACTTCATTATATGACCGCGGCGTGCGTGAGCACGATGAGGAAAGTCCGAGCATCACAGAGCAGGGTAGCTGATAACGTCAGCCGAGGGCGACCTTAGGGCTAGTGCAACAGAGATATACCGCCGTTCTTCGGAGCGGTAAGGATGGAAAGGCGAGGTAAGAGCTCACCGGAGTGCGGGAGACCGCACTGCCATGTAAACCCTATCCGATGCAACGCCGATTGGTTCGGGGAGTAACGCGTCTGCTCGGCGCGCCTCGATTAAGGCGGCTTGACCGTACCGGCGACGGTGCGGCTAGATAGATGGTCATACGCGACAGAACTCGGCTTACCGATGGAGTCACATTTTTGAGAAACAGGCGGGGAATACTCCCGCTTTTTTTCATATCTTTAAAAGGGAACAGCATATACAAAACGGTCTGCCTTGTTCGGGCAGACCGCGTTTTTTATTTTCGGGGATTATTCGGTTCGCAGAGCCTCTACAGGATCCTTCTTCGCCGCAACGGAGGCGGGGAACAGTCCCGCGATAAGCGTCAGCAGCATACTGATTACAACAAGTATTATGCCGCCCTGCCACGGGAGCTTCGCCATATTCTGAATATCGGTGAGTTTTTCAATGATAATGTTAATCGGGAAAATCAGAATAACGGTAGTCAGTATTCCGATTGCGCCCGCCGTAAAGCCTACGATAAGTGTTTCCGCATTGAACACGTTGGAAACATCGCGCTTGGAAGCACCCATTGCTCTGAGAATACCGATTTCCTTGGTGCGCTCAAGAACGGAGATGTAGGTGATTATTCCAATCATAATGCTGGATACGACAAGCGAAATCGCTACAAACGCAATCAGTATATACGAAATAGCGTCGATAATTGTAGAAACGGAGGAAATCATCATTCCCACATAGTCCGTGTAGTTGATAACGTCCTCGGACTTATCCTCGGCAACCTTGCGGGAGTTGTAGTCCGCGATGAACTGCGTAATCTTTTCCTTGCCGTCAAAATCCTTTGCGTAGATAGAAATTCCCGAGGGCTTCAGCAGGTCTGCATAGCCGAGAATTTCAAGGTTTCCGTTATAGGTTGCCTTGGTGGTTTCGGGCTTTTGCGTGAGCTGCATAAGCTGCTGTATCTGCTGGGGGGTGAGGGTAGTCATAAAGGCGCGGGAGATTGTCTGCTGGTCGGCAATCTTCATTACCTCAATGTTGCGCTGCTCCTCGGGGAGCTGCATCAGCTGCGCCTGCTGCTCGGGAGTGAGCGAAGCCGCGATGGTCTGTGACAGCTGTGCATACTGCTCTTCGGAGAGCATACCCATTATCACCTGCATTGCTTCTTCCTCGGACATGGGCTTCTTTTCCTCTTCGTCCTCCTTGGGGAACTCAATTCCTGTGAATACATCAACATCGGGGTTGTCGAGCTGCTTCTTCATAAGCTCGGAATTGTTGGCGCGGTCTATCATATACTCGGTGAGCGAGTGGGTGTAGCCAATACCGCCGCTGTTCGCGGAGGTTATCAAGCTGTCGCCGCTCGGACGGATAATTCCCACAACCTTGATAAGCGGAGCATTTTCGAGGGCTTTGTTCATAAATTCCTCGTCGTCGCTCATATCCTTATAGCCCTTGCCGTCCTCCGCATAGAAGTCCGAAGCGGTAAGCAGCTTGAAGTCGAGCGCCATCAGCTCATCGAACGAGAAGGACTTGTCGGCGGTATCAAGGTCAAAGGTTTCTCCCGCCATAAAGCTGCCCATCATATCGGTGAGTTCCTGCTGGTCGCGCAGTCCCAGAGCATACAGGGTAATATCGGAAACCTCGTTGTGTTCGTTTACCA
>JBJESC010000232.1:0-2871 GCA_051882615.1 Oscillospiraceae bacterium | reverse complement strand
ATCTAAAGCAGAAGATAGACCTGTCATATATGGCTAGATTGTGCGGCAAAACCGAGGACGAGGTTATCGAGGAGCTTGGTGACCTTATCTACTGCGACCCCGCCATAAACTACGGCGACAAATACAGCGGCTGGGTGACGGCAGAGGAATACCTTTCGGGCAGGACGCGGGATAAGTTAGGGCTTGCCATTGTTAAGGCTGAAGAAAATCCGGAGCGTTTCACCAGAAATGTCGAGGCGCTCAAAGAACACCAGCCGCCGCAGTTAAGCATAGCGGATATCAGCTTTCGACTAGGTTCGTTTTTCATTCCCTCAGAGATGTTTACGCAGTTTATGTATGACACATTTGAAACCAATATGTGGGCGCGTAACTCAGCTTTACCTCGCGGAGTGATAAGCTGCGAATATATCGCCGCCACCAACGAATGGCGCATACCGAACAAAACCGCAGAACACAGCGTTAAGGTTGATGAGGAATTCGGCACAAAGCGTCTGAACGCTTATGAGCTGATGGAACTTGTTCTAAACCAGCGCAAAGCCAAGGTAAAAGACAAGGTAACTTACCGCGACGAGGACGGAGAGCATGAAAAGTATGTTCTGAACCGCAAGGAAACCATTCTTGCCCGTGATAAACAGGCTAAGATAGAACAGGCTTTTCGCGAATGGATACTGGCAGACCCCACCCGCATAAAAACCATCGAGGAGATATACAACAACCGTTTCAACGCGATTACTCCCCGAAAGTATGACGGCAGCTACATTGAAATTCCCGGCATGGCAAAGAGCCTATCTCTCCGTCCTCACCAGAAAGATGTAATCGCAAGATTTGCGGCAACAGGCGGCGGACTTATGGCTCACGAGGTAGGCGCAGGCAAAACGGCAGCGTCCGCGGCGCTTGGAATGTACCTGAAATCAATCGGTGCGATAAACAAGCCTCTGTATGTTGTCCCCAATGCCGTTATCGGTCAGTTCGGAGAGGAATTTCAGCGGTTCTTCCCGCAGGCAAATATTCTTGTGGCAACGGAAAAGGATTTTCAGACCAACAACCGCCGCAGATTTCTCGCAAAAATTTCATCATGCAACTTTGACGCGGTTATCATCTCACAGTCGCAGTTTGAGAAGATACCCGTTTCCCTTGAAAGACAGGAGGAATATTATGGACGAAAGATAGACGCGCTCACAGCTTCCATTGAGATGATGAAACAGGACAAAGGGCAAAGACTTTCGATTAAAAAGCTGGAGAGCATGAGGAAAACTATCTCCACAAAGATTGAAAAGCTGAGAGCAGCCTTCAAAAAGGACAATCTCCTTTGCTTTGAGGACCTCGGCTGCGACTATCTTGTTGTGGACGAGGCTCACGCTTACAAGAACCTTGCAATCTTCTCCAAGATGAACAATGTCGCAGGCGTAAATGTCAGCTCAAATTCGCAGCGAGCCTTTGACCTTGAAATCAAGATACGCTACATACAAGAACTGAACAACGGCGGCGGTGTGTGCCTTATGACGGGTACTCCTATTTCCAACGCTATCTCCGAAATGTTCGTGTGGCAGTACCTTCTGCAATTCCCCACGCTGCGCGAACTCGGCATTGAGTATTTCGACAACTGGGCGTCCGTCTATGGAGAGATAACACAGGCAATGGAGGTAAAGCCCTCCGGCAGCGGTTTTCGTATGCGCACCCGTTTCGCAAATTTCGTCAATCTTCCGGAGTTATGCAACCTGTTCGGCGAGGTTACAGACCTTGTTAAGACGGGCGACCTTGATTATCTCAAACTGCCACAGATAGCAGGCGGAAAGCCCGAAATGATAATCTGCGAACCCTCTCCCTCACAGGAACAACAGCGCGACGAGGGTATGGAGAGAGCAAAGAAAATCGAGGCGGGAATTGTTAAGCCGGATGAAGACAATATGCTTGCAATATGCACATATATGACAAAGGTCGCTCTTGACGGACGAATACTTGACCCCGAAGCGGAGGACTACGAAGGTTCAAAGATAAACCAATGCGTAAGGCGTATTCTTGAAATAGACCGGCAGCACCCGAATACGGCACAGGTAGTTTTCTGCGACACCAATACGCCAAAGTATGACGGCAAATTCACCGTTTACGAGGATATAAAGCGAAAACTTGTGGAGTCCGGTCTGTATAAACCCGAAGAAATAGCTTTTGTCCATGACGCTAAAAACGACAAGCAGCGCCTTGAAATCTTTGAAAAGGTAAACAACGCCCAAATAAGGCTCATAATCGGTTCTACGGGAAAGCTCGGCACAGGCGTCAATATTCAGAGAAACCTTATTGCAATGCACCATTTGGACGCTCCCTACCGTCCTTCCGACATCGAGCAGAGAAACGGCAGAATAATCAGACAGGGCAACGAGTTTGATAAGGTCGGCGTTTACAACTATGTTACCGAGAACACCTTTGACGCATACCTTATGAACATAATCGTTACAAAACAGCGTTTTATCTCACAGCTTATGAGTGGTAATGCTACCGCAAGAAGCTGTGAGGACGTGGACGAGGCAGTGCTGAACTACTCCGAAATGCAGGCTCTCGCAAGCGGCGATGACCGTATCAAGGAGAAAATCGAGCTTGACGGTGATGTGGCTCGTCTGCGCTTACTTGAAAGTGAGCATTACAACGCTCAATACCGCCTTGACGATACAATCGATAACTGCCAAAAGCTGATAAAGAGTTTCTCTGCTAATGTCGAAGCTGCCAAAACCGATATTGAATTTGCGGCGGCGCATAAGCCGAACAGCGATGAGTTCAAGATAGAGATAGGCGGCAAGGTTTATACCGAGCGTAAGGCGGCAGGCGAAGCAATTCAGAAAGCCGCTATTAAGTTTATGGCAGAGGTGGGCGGCGAAC
>JBJESC010000231.1:0-11790 GCA_051882615.1 Oscillospiraceae bacterium | reverse complement strand
CGAAATACCTTTATTGAATAACTCGATATCCATATCGGGGTATATGGGGCGGAGTTTATCCGCAAGCACCTTGACGTAGCCGTTGCCGAGCGAAGTTTCGTCGGTGCGGTCTCTGTCACAATCAGTTATTGAATCCCCAAAAAATACTATTCTCATTATCTCGCCTCTTTCTTATTGTTTAATTTTAGCATATTATATTTAGATAAGCAAGCGCCGACGCAAAATTTTGTAAATCATAATTTTTAAAAACTCGAATAATGCTTTGACAAATAGTTTTATTTGTGTTATATTAACTTACGCTGAAGACAAACTTTCAGTAACATAATTAAAAAAAGGCTCCTGCAAAAGATTTGCTTTAGCAAAGATTTTGTGGGAAGAGGAGAGGCAAACGCCAAAAGAGCGGCGTTGCCTTTGCTTGAAAAGGCGACGCACTAAAACGGCGTTTTGCCTCGACGAGCGGACGTACCCAAGTGGCTCAAGGGGCTCCCCTGCTAAGGGAGTAGTGCGGGAAACTGCAGCGAGGGTTCAAATCCCTCCGTCCGCGCCAGAAATACCGTAACGGTTTTTACCGTTACGGTATTTTTGTTTGTGGTTGGAAGGTAAGCAGAAAACTCGTGGGATTTCACCCCACCGCTTGCGTCCTTATTTTTTTACATTATATTTATTCTTGATTTTGTTTAAATAAATATGTTCCAAATTTAATATTCAACCCATTCGACATTCTTTGGACTTAATTTTCATTTTTTCTCGCCTGGTATTTTTCCCAGATGATACCGTCAAGCCGCCTGATAGTTAATTTCGGGTAGTCAATATTTAAAATTTTTATTGCATCAGAAAATAATTGCTGACATTCAATAGCAGACAAATCCATTCCGCAAGCATCTTTTACGCAATGATGAATATGTACATCGGGTTTACAACGATTTTGGTCGCCTGCAAGCATAAAAAGATAATTTACTCCTGCTACTCCAACACCCTTTATAGAATATAATGTGGCTTCTAATTCTTTCGTGTCGCTGTAATTTTTAAAGTCGTCAATAGAATTTATATCTAGTTGCAAAAGTTTTTGCGCGACCTCATAACATATTTCTGCTTTAAATCTTCTGCTTATTTTTTGGCGATTATTTAAAATCGTTATCGCAAAATTTTCATAACCGCCTACGCTGTCAATATGCGTAATTAAATCTTTACAATTTATATTACTTTTAAATTTGTCGTTATCCATAAACGATTTTGCATATCGTTCGACAACAGGAACAGTAACTAAAAAATATTTAGCTCTTAATGAATAAAAGCAATCTATTATGCACACCGCTAACGAGTTATAAAGCTCAGTATAAAGGCTACTTTCCAAATTTAAATTAACACGGCAATATTCAACAAATTTATCAACTAATTCATCTTTCATTTTGTGTGTCCCCATTAAATTTTAAATCTGTTCATTACAAGTTTTTTCTTCACAATATTGCCGGGTCAAACGCTTAGTCGAACTCTATCTTTGCAAGCAAAAGCTGTGCGGCGTCTAACTTCTCCGACTTTATATTCGTTCGCTCCAACAAAAAGAAGTCTATGCTCTCCCACATAGTGAACGACGCCGCTACAGTGAAAATTTCGTTAAGCCCCCAAAGCAAATCAAAACGGGAAACTAAGACCGCACAACCGAAAAATATAAAGCCCAAAACAAGCAGCACTATTGCCTTGATATAGCAAATTCTTAAATCAAGGCATTTATCGTTGAATTTCAACTCGAAATACTTATTATACGCAGCCTTTACGTTTACCCTTTCTTCTTCGGGAACGGAAGAAAAGCTTATCGTCAAGGGGCGGTCTATGGGTATATTATACGCCGTACTTTCGATATAATCGAGCATACCCGTATCCAAATCTCTTTTATCGGAATAGGGGGAATAAAGTCCGCCGTCCGCATTCACCCTTATCCTTACACTGCCGTCTTCACATATTTCCGAGTATTTGTCGGAAAAATTCCTGTTAGCTCTGCTTCTCTTCGTGTATTCCTTTAACGACGAGAAAAAATTTCTACGCCTTTGTTTTCTGTGTTCATTACCGTCTTTATTTGACATATTAAGCCCCCACCTGAACAAACTTTACGATTATATTATAACAGGCTTGTACGCCAATGTAAACGCAATAATTAAAATTTACCCTTTATTATCTTGGGTCAGGTGATTAGCTTTTTCTTGCAATATTAGCAATTTAGTACTATAATAAAAATTGATAAAGCTGTTGGTGAGAATATGAAGTTCTTAAAAAAATTAACAGATTGGAAGACATGGCTTTTCACGATATTGCCCATTGCCTTGATTGTAGCACATTTTTCTATAATATTTAGCATTTTGGCGAGCAATAAATATACTACCGCTCTCGTTATTATTGCAATGGCGTTGCTCACTGTTGCTTTATTATTAATGTCTGGTAGTCAAATCTTTCTGCGCATAAGAGAAAAACATTATCTTCGCCCGATTATAGCTGTTGTATTTTTGCTTTTGTCTTTAGGTCTGCAAATCACTGCTATTGTTAGGGTACCTGACCTAATTGAAAAGGAACAGGAAAAACAGCGTTTACATCAAATTTTGGAAGATACCCCTTATGATGACCCCGAATATCGGGAACGGTTTGACGCTTGGGGCAACGCAGTCGACAGAGCCAATGACGCAAGTACCACTCTGAAGTGGATAGTGTGGGGAAGTTATGCTTCTTGGGTTTTCGTAGCTTTATCCGCACATACAGGCAAGCACGAAACCGACGAAGATAAAGACAAAAAGGAAGAAAATCAAGAATAAGGTGACCAGCGCAGCAGACTGCACGTTTGTGCAGTCTGCTGCGCTGAATTATTTTATACCCACAATAAATATAAAATTTTTTTTAACACCTACGCAAAATTGCTTGTAATTTTTTTATTCGTCTTATATAATAGTTAGGCAATCAGGCGGAAAGCTTTGGTTGCAACAACTAAAAATTGGGGTGTCGCCAAGCGGTAAGGCAACGGACTCTGACTCCGTCATTCGTTGGTTCAAATCCAGCTACCCCAGCCACGAGCTCTACATTTTGTGGTTTTCTTCACGGGAAACATACAAAATGCGGGGCTCTTTTCCTTTTATTTTTCAAAAATTGGGTGCAAGGTTGGGTCTAAATCGTACTTGAAGCGGTTCATCTCTTCGAGTTGGTGCTCCTTGTTTTGCCCGAGATGAGTGTATACAACCGAGGTTGTCGAGGTATCGGCGGCGTGTCCCGCCCATAAAGAAACGAGCTCTCTTTGTATTCCGCACTCTTGGGCGCGCGTGATGAAGGTGTGACGCAGGTCGTGAAGATGATGAACGGGGCATAGCTTCTTAAAATGCTTAGTCAGCGCGGCGGGCTTAATTTTTACAACTTCCGACAAATCTATCATCGGTAAGAGTGCCGACAACATCGGAGAGACGGGGAGCGATCGTGTCTTTTCCGCTTTGCCCTTTTCTTGCTTTGAGCAAACGAGGTGAATCCATTTGTCGGCAACTACGACCGACGCAAGCTCGGAACGCCTCACTCCCGAATAAAGCATAAAAATAAACGCTTGGCGCAAAAGCGACGGGTCGGCGAGGAAAGCGATGACGAACTCCGCCTCCTCTCTTCTATCAAGCGGAACGCCGCGCTCTTGCTCATAGTGCGCAATCTTCACGCGTTCCATTGGCGAACGGCGAACAAGCTCATCGGTGAGCGCATAATCAAAAATAGCCCCGAGCATTTGATAAACCTTTTTAGCTGTTCTGAAGCGTTCCGTGTCGGTGTATGAGTTCAGAAGCTCCTGCAGTTCGAGTTGCTTAATTGTTGCGAGCTCTCTCCCGACGAAGTTCGGCGCGATGTCCGTGTTCAGCGTTCTCTCGTACTCTTTGTATGTAATAGGCTTTACGAACGGTTTTTTCGCTGTTTCAAGCCATTTTACGGCGTACTCGTTGAAATACACGAGCGCGGGCTTCTCGGGCGTCACAGCGGCGTCAATCTCGTTCAATTTTGCAATAAATTTGAGCTTTGCCGTTTCAAGCGATTTACTTGTTGCGGTTATATGTTTTTTATCTATTTGACATCTTATTTCATAAACTCCATTAGCACGACAGCGAACGTGCCCGTTCACTTTGTTCGTGCGGAAGAGCTTGCGGTATTTTTTCGGCATTTTCAAAATCTCCTTTTCGGTGAATGAAATTGCCGTTTTTTCGTTTTCGTGTTTTTTGTTGGTTACGGACGACGGCGCGAGAAGCGGCTCGACGCAAGGTGCAGGCGCACGTTCTATCGGGCCCGCTAAGCTCGGCGCGAGGAAGTCGATTATCTTCGCTCCGCGTTCGGGGGTCTCGTCTTTAACGAAATACAAGCGCGGGCGCGTTTTATACCTCTCAACTTCGAGCTCCACGATTGCCTCGTGCGCAAGGTCAGCTATCTTTTAAAAATTTCCAAAATTAATTCCCTTTTCATAGTTTTTTCCTTTGTTTGTTCTTTTTACTTTTCGGCGGCGTAAAATACGGCGCGCAAATAATCAATACTCTCGGGCGTCATTTGCGCCGAGAATTTGAGAAGTGCCTCATATTTTCGCTTGGCGTTTTCTTTGCGGCTTTTCTCGGTTTTCAGTTCTTGCACGGGCAAAAATACGCGGTCAATAAAAGCGTTGACTGTTGCCGTGTATTCAGAGCAAAATCGAGCATATTGCTCCCGTTGGTTGGCTTTGAATAACTTCGGGAACTTCTCCTCAATAACAGCGTTATTTTGAAGCCGCTCACCTAAACAATCAAGTCGCTTGAAAAATGTCTCGGGGTTGCTTGTTGTGTCTACGAGCCGAACGCAATCAGCAATAAGACTTGCCCCGTTTGCCGCATAAATAATAGCCGCTTTTTCAATGTCTGAATTAGACAGAGCGCGGCGTTGTTTTGATGTTGTGCCGGGGAGAATAACATCAAGAAGCGACGGCTCGGGTCGAATGTAAGCCTCTTTTTCGTCTTGCTTACAATCAGCGGCGGGCATTTCAAATTCACCGCTTGCTTTATCTTGCCGAGGGTGCGACTTTTTGTATGCTCTCACGGATAAGACCGAGAGAACAATCGCGAGAACGAGGAATATCCCGAACAAATACAGCGTCCACGGCGTAGGCTCGGCATTATAGTCGGTCACGCAAGCAAACACAACAGCAAATATCCACATTATGACGGTTAGCGCAAACAGCGCGCCGTCTTTTTTGTTTTTAAACATAATTTTCTCCTTTGTTACTCTACGCCCGCTTATCGGACGCGTTACTTTTTGCCACTTGCACAACGAGCTTTTCGGTCGTCTCGATTATGTAATCTTGCAACGACGGAATAAGCGCGTCAAAAGCCGCAAGGAGCCTCTTTTGCTTCTCCGTCAGCACTTCGTTTGCTCGTGGTTGCGAAGGCGTTGTCGGTGCATTTATCGGCACATCATCAGCAAATCCGAGCGCACGATTTATTGCTTCGAGCGTCGCCACACTCGGGTTTTGGTATTTTGGATCTCCACTAAAAAAGCCCGAAACCATTCTCTTTGACAACCCCGTAATCTTGACAAGTTCGTCATATGTCAGTTTTAGTTCCCGACGCCGCTCTTGATAAATTTCAAGGTTCATTCGCTGTACCTCCTTAAAGATTTTTTAGATTATAAAAAAAATTGCGATAAAATGCAATAGTTTTCGCTCAAAACGCTTGACAAAAGCGATATGTTGCTATATAATGCCCGTACAATGTTGTTACATATCGCAACATAAAAATAAATTTACGGAGCAAAAAAGGAGGACAAAATGACGAAGCAAGAATTTGAGGAAAGGCTTCACGGCGGAATGGTATCGGATAGAGAGTTCGCAAAAATCTCGGAGGTTTATGCCTCTCACCCGTCCATTGACGCGGTCAAAGGCAAAGACCAAATTGCGGAGCTCTTCGAGAAGTTCGGAATGAGAATAATCGAGGATATGCTTCCTACGGCGAGAAAAGCGTCGGCGATGACCGAAGCAATGAGGTCGTTGCGCTTACAGCTTGACGAACTCAAAGACAGCTACGAACAGTTAAAACGTGGCGAGGTGTAAGATGTTCAAGTTTAAGAACGGCGAAGCCCTCCCGTGCCCCTTTTGTGGCGGCTCGGAAATATGGGCGGAAGATTATGACATCGAACCGGGGAAACGTTGGCGCGTTTTTTGCGCCCGTTGTATGGCAGGCGTTGACAGGGGTCATGATGTGGCTCCTTACGCCGTCCTCGAAGTATGGAATAAAAGAGTAAACGGAGGAAAGAAAGAAGAACAGCAATGACAGAAACAACAAAGACGGCACAGGGAGCAACAGCTCCCTCCGCCGCTCCCGCGATGAAATGGGAAAAGGTCGGAAACCGTGAATGGAAAGCCGTCGGCAAGCACGGTACGTTCACAATCGAGCAATCGGGGCGTATTTTTTGGGCACGATATTCCTCAAATGTAAAGGCGTTTAAAATGCCTCCGAGGTCAAAGCTCTCACAGGCGAAAGCGATGTGTGAAGACAACGGATATTGGGAGGCGTGAAATGAACAAGGCACGACGCAAAAGAGCGAGCGCAATCGAGGAAAAGCTCCGCGCACTTCTTGAAGAGGTTGAGGAGCTCATCGACGAAGAACAGGAAGCGTTCGACAATCTTCCCGAGAATTTTAAACACAGCGAACACGGCGCAGCTATTGTCGATATTTTTGCGAATCTCGACGATATTTATTCTCTCGTTATCACGTATCGTGGAACGACGCGAGCAATCTTGCGGAGGTTGCGGGGTGAATGAATAAAGATCTGCACTTATTCGGCTATTCGCCGACGGACTCGTTCGGGTGTTCCGTTCAGAGTGACGAGGCGTTTAAGAGAATGAAGCGACACGTTGTACCCGTCCCGCCCGAAGCGCGGACAAGCTATGACAAACGCTTCAGAGTGAGCCGAGGCGTGCGAGTGAAACATCTTGCCCTCGTTCTCGGCGGTGCGGCTTGGCTCATCACAACGCGTCGCGATTATTGTTTTTTTCAAATCGACGACGGTGAAATTTTAAAAATAATTTACGAGGAGGACAATCAGTGAACACGGCAAAGAACGAAATCAAAAAAATCACTATAACGGAATTAAATTCCGCTCTCGAAGTTGTAAACAAGCAACTCTTCGGGAACGACGTGAAAATCATCAACGACCACAAGAACGGAAGAAGCGGCGAGGTTTGCCTCCGTCTCGTTATTGACCCGAGCAAACGTATCTATACGGCGAGCGACGCCGCGGTGCTTGCTCAAAAGGTCATAAAAGCGGTAAACGCGATGTCGGCGTTCCCATACAACGGCTACACGATAGACAAGCCGAAACTTAGGTTTTAGGAGGTTAAGATGAGCGTTAAATCAATTTTAATCATCAACACCGTCGCGCTTGCGGTGAGTGTTGTGTTGATTATCGGGCTCGGCGTGCTTTTGATTCACGCAAAGAAAAGGCTCGCCGAGAACAACATCAAGCTCTTCGACAAGAAGAAGCAAAAGTAAAAAAGGAGACAGGCAATGGCAAAAGCAAGAGATAAGCGTCCGATGAAAAAACTCCGCGCGGCAAGAAAAGAGGCAGGGCTCACGCAAGGCATACTTGCTTATATGTGCGGAATCCGCACGGACGCGGTGCAAGCGTATGAGGCAGGCGAGCGCGTTCCCAACGCGGCGACATTTTCTCGACTTGCCCGAGCAGTTGGCAAAACGACGGTCGACATTGACGAGTGGGGAAACGAGCCTTTAAACACGCTTTAAAACGCGAAAGCTCTCGGACGGGCAAGCAGTCGAGAACGACGAGAAAACGCCGCGTGAGGGCACACAGAGGCTCACGCGGGCTATTTTGGACTAACAGGGCGGAACACATTCCGCCGAATATAAAAGGAGGCGATAAATTGGCACTTTTGGAGACGGTTAAAATTCCATACGACACGCCCGAGTGGCACGCGTTCAGAGCGTCGGGTCTTGGCGGAAGCGACGCGGCGGCGGCTCTCGGGAAAAGCCCATATAAGACAAACGTGCAATTGTGGGAAGAAAAAGTAGGACGCCGCTCCGCTCCCGATATATCGGGGAAAAATTATGTGCAGTATGGAAAAAAAAGCGAAGAACATCTCACGGCACTCTTCGCGCTTGATTATCCGCAATATGAGGTTATCGACACGAAGGACATCATCTACAAGAGAGGCTTCCTCTTTGCTTCTCTCGACGCGGAACTACGAGAGAGAGCAACGGGGCGGCGCGGATTCTTGGAAGATAAGAAGGCAGAAATTCACAGTCGTGCGGCGGCGGAAAAATGGCAGAACGACAAAATACCCGAATTGTATTATATTCAGCTTTTGCACTACTTCCTCACCACAGGCTTTGACTTTTGCAAATTAAAGGCGCGGCTCATCGACACGGACAAATTCGGCGAGGTGAGCATTACCGAAACTCACAGACATTACGAGCGCGCGGAACTTATGGGAGACATTAAATACCTTTACGCGCAGGAGTGCAGATTTTGGCGATATGTCGAAACAAAACGACGCCCGCCCGCAATCTTGCCCTCAATCTAAACATCAACATCAAAAAATATTTTTTAAGGAGAAAAGACTCTATGGAAGATTTACAGCTTACACTCAAAACCCCGATTGAAGAACTCGTCCCCGCAATGATTGAGTTCAATGCAGACGAACTCGTCGCGAAGGTCACGGCGGCAACCGAACGCTATGCGACCGCCGTTTACAGCGAGGATACAATCAAGGACGCAAAAGCAGACAAGGCGGCTCTCTTAAAATTGAGCAAAGCACTCAACGCCGAGCGCATATCTCTCGGAAAAATATACCTCGCCCCCTATGAAAAGTTCAAGGGTGAAATCGACCGCATAATCAGCGTTGTAAACGCGGCGGCGTCAAACATCGGCGGACAGCTTGACGCGTTTGAAGAGGCGCGCGTCGGTAAGCGCAGAGAGCTCTTGCGTCAGCACTTCATCGCAACGGCTTCCGACATCTCGGAGAACATCGACTACGAGCGAATCGAGGACACGAAGTGGCTCAACGCCTCCACAAGCGACAAAAAGGCGAAAGAGCTCGTCGACGCCGTTGTTGCAGGCATACGCACGGACATCGCAACGCTCCATCAGTTGCAAAGCGAAGACATTGACGAGCTCCTCCTCTTCTACTTCAAAAACTTATCGCTTGCGGCAACCCTGCAGGAGAACGAGGCAAGGAAAGAGAGAGCGCGCAAAATCGCCGAAATGCGGGCGAGGCGCGAAGAGGAGGCTCGGTTGCTTGCGGAAGAACGGAAAAGGGCACAGGAAGCGAATTTGACGGCTCAAAACGCGTTCGAGAACGTTGAGACTCAACAACTCCCGCCCGAGTTTACTCCTCCCGAAGAAACGCCGAAGGTACCCACTCTTTGTTGTGTCCGCTTCGAGATAACAGGCACTCGCGAACAGCTTCAAGCGTTGAAGCAGTTCATCATAGCAAATCATTTGACTATTAAAAAAATATAAGGAGAAAAGACTATGAATAATTTACCTACCACCCATACTCAACCGAGAGGCAACTCACTCGCTCCTACGGGGCAGGACAACGACAGGCTCGGCACTTATCTCGGGCGCGCAGACATTAAGACTTGGCTCAACAACGTGCTCGGGAATCAGGAAGAGGCGGCTCGCTTCGTTGCAAATATCACCTCTGCAGTCGCGGCGTCGCCCGCTCTCGCAGAGTGCACGAGTGCGTCAATCGTATCGGCGGGGCTTATGGCAAACTCGCTCAAATTGAGTATGTCGGCAAGCCTCGGGCATTGCTACCTCATACCATTCAAGGACAACAAAAACAAACGCGTTGTTGCGACATTTGTGCTCGGGTATCGCGGATATGAACAGCTCGCAATTCGCTCGGGTCAGTACAAAAAAATTGAAGTCGTAGCAATTAAGCAGGGCGAGCTTATTAAATATGACCGCATACGCAACGAGGCGTTTTTTAACCCTATCACGGACGACATCGTGCGCGAGCAGACGCCGACGATTGGATATTATGCCTACTTTGAGCTCGTTAATGGGTATAAAAAAGAGATTTATTGGAGCAAGGAGAAAATGCAACTCCACGCCGACAAATACTCAAAGGCATACAGCCGCGACGCTCACGAGCTCTTGCTTGCGGGTAAAATTCCCGCCTCGGATATGTGGAAATACTCGTCCTATTGGTACAGCGACTTCGACGGAATGGCATACAAAACGATGATTAGGCAACTCTTATCAAAGCACGGCGTTATGTCGATTGATATGCAGAAAGCCGTCGAGGCGGACGATGACTACACGAAAGAGGAAATGTTCGCCGGGGACGACGGTGCTCCTCTTCCTCCCGCGCAACAGCTTCCCGCAACACCCGAGACCAAAAAAGGAACAGACGACACCGTTCCCGAAAACGGCGAACAGGGTGCGGAAAACTTTGACGAATTTTTTGAGGGCATAGACGAACAGCAGACTATCCCCGACGCCAAAAATTAAGGCAAAACGCGCCGCGCAATGGCGGCAAGGACAAAGACGGCTATGATTAAAGACGAAAGTTTTTATACCGTTCAAGGTTGGATGCGGACGCGCCTCGGTCTCGTTGGCAATGAGCTCATCGTGTACGCGCTTCTCTTCGGATTCTCGCAAGACGGCATAAGTGAGTTCAGAGGGAACGAACGATACATAGAAGAGTTCACAGGCGCGTCCGCCTCAACGATACGGCGAGCAAAGCGGAATCTCGAAGAGCGCGGGCTCATCACTCGCACGAAATACGCAGGGAAGACCGACGGTTTTAAATGTGTTCCACTCGAAGAGCTTCCTCCCGAGTTTTTTGAGGGGGGCGAGGTCAAAATGACCCCTCCCGAGGTCAAAATGACCCCCCTCCGAGGTCAAAATGACCCGACAAGTAATAATAATAATACTATAACTTGTAAGAAAGAAAGAAAGAAAGAAATAATAGAGACTATCAATAACAGCGCGGGCGCGAGCGCGGGCGAGGATATATCTCTTTTATTTGAAAAAATGACGGACGAGGAGCTCGTTGCGTGGGGCGAAAAGCCGCCCGACTTCTCTCTCCCCGATTATTGGGAACGCTTTAATTGTTGGAGCTCTGAAATGAAAAAGCGCGCCGACTCTTCGAGCAAATGGCACGGGAAGCTCGTGCGAGACGGTCGAACGATAAAACGGTTACAGTCTCACGAGCAGATTATGGAAGAGTTCGGCGTCAGCAAAACCGTCCGAGAGGCTCTGCGGGACTTCTTGCGGCATTGCTTCGTCAATCATAATCTCGTAACAAACGACAAGCTCGCCGATATAATCATAAGGCTTGACGAGTGTTACCGCGATAATGAAGTTGCGAAAGTAGCCTCACTCAAAAAAGCAATTAACGGGGGATATTTTGACATCGTGGAGGGGCGCACATAATGGCGGAGACGAACACGTTCACGGTTAATGCAAAGCTCCCGAGCCTTAACGAGTACATCGGCGAGATGAACAATACACGGTACAAGGGCAACCGTCTCAAAAAAGCTATGATGGAGCTCATTCAATGGAATATTTACGAATCGGCGAATCTCGGCAAATGTCGCAAGGTAAAACCGAGCGAATATCCCGTTGAGCTCAACATCGAGTGGCACGAAAAGGACAAGCGGCGAGATGTCGACAACATCAAGAGCGCGGCGAAGTTCTTGCTTGACGCGATGACGGGCATTGGTCTCATCGTTGACGACGGGCGCAAACACATCTCTCAAATACACGACACAGTCATCGACGACAAGGAAACCTTC
>JBJESC010000230.1:0-2877 GCA_051882615.1 Oscillospiraceae bacterium | reverse complement strand
TATTTCGAGAATTGTCCAGAACGAAATCGGAGCAACATTCGCCCCCGAAGCTATTAAGGCGCAGGCGGTGGCTGCCTATACGCACGTCAAGTATAACAACACGCACAACAACAATCCCAGCGTTAGACTTGCGGATAATGTGTCGGACTCCGTGCGTGTGCTGACCGCTTCGGTAATCGGACAGGCGGTGTACTATAACGGTGAAATCATTCAGGCAGTGTATTCCGCTTCATCGGCAGGCTACACGGCGTCAAGCGGCGTTGTATGGAGCAATCCGCTCCCGTATCTGCAATGCGTATATTGCGAGTTGGACGCACAGTATGATCCGAACTACGGCAGAACCAAGAAGTTCACCGCGTCAGACATAAAATCCCGCATTTATAACTCAACAGGCATCTCGCTGAGCGGAAATCCTGCCGATTGGATTAAGATTGTTGACTTCGTTGAGGGTAAATATGTCGGGAATATGACTATCGGAGGTTATAGCTCCTACGTCAATGCTTCGGGCAAGACCGTAAAGATTACGGGAAGAGTGTTCCGAGAGATGATTATGGACTTCGATATTCGTTCTTCCGCGTTTGACATAAGCTATGATGCTTCTGCTGAGGAATTTACGTTTACTACATACGGATACGGACACGGCGTTGGTATGAGCCAGAACGGTGCGAACAACCTCGCAAAATATTGGGGCTGGGATTACAAACAAATCCTTGAGTTTTACTATCAGGGAACGGTTATCAGATAACAAGAGAGGGCTTAGCAAATTACTAAGCCCTTTCCTTTTTAGATACTCCATTTACCGAATTCGACAGGCGGTTGAGATGATGTGTGTTCTCCTATCATCTTTTCCATCCATACCATATCATACCAAGTGTTAAACTTGTATCCGCTGTTGTGGAAGGTTCCCACTAACTTAAATCCCATCTTTTCGTGGAACAGGGGACTGTCGTTCGTGAGGTGTTTGTCCTCGGTTACGGGGACTGCAATGCAGGCGTTCATATTCAGAATTCCCATTTCCGAGAGAATGCATTCCAGAGCCTTGTACAGAGCGCTTCCAATGCCTGTTCTGTGGAAGTCGCGACGCACATAAACGGTAGTTTCCACCGACCAATCGTAGGCGGAGCGCCCCTTGAAAGTGTTTGCATACGCATAGCCGAGAATAACTCCATCATCGGAGACCGCTTTCAGGTACGGATACTTCTTAGTTATATCGGATATTCTCTTTCGGAATTCCGAAACAGACGGAACTTCATATTCAAACGATACGGCGGTGTCGCTGACATAGAAGGAGTAGATTTTCAGCAGCTCCTCTGCGTCATCAATCGTTACGGCTTCAATTTTCATAATCAACATTAACCCTCTTGTCTGTAAAATTGCTTGCTTTTTACCATTATACAACTTCGTGCTTATCTTGTCAAGGACGATGTTTCGATTGGCTCAAGAAGAACTCAATACAGCCAACCCCCGCCTTGCCAAGCAGGGTGGGGGTGATGTTTTACTTTGTGTAAGCCAGCGCTTGCTGCATTACATAATCGCCGTCCTCGTCGAACAGAACCCGAATTGCATTTTCGTCAAACGGGATTTTAACGTCCACATCGTTACCGCAAATTCCGTCAGTGCCTGCGTCTATGAAAATGCTTCCGTCCTTGTCCAGGATAAGCGATGATGAGAAGCTGAACGCACCGTTATCCAGAATAATCGAGCTAACTCCCTGTGCGCTTCCGTTTGATTTGGTAAAGCCCATAACCGTTACGTTTTCAAAGCCGCGCATTACGTGAACGAAATGGTCCGAGGCGCTTGCGCTGTTTGCGTTTACGAGAATGATAATCGGCTTTCCGTGCCATTGATTTTCGCCCGTATAAAAATTGTCTTTATCGGGGATAAAGCTTCCGTTCTCGTCAACAGCGTAGCAACGGTTTTTCTCGTCCCACCTTCCGTCTGTGCAGTAGTAGTGTTCTCCCTCGGGAGCGAAAATTTCTGCAAGCGTCCGCACCATAATTCCCGAGCCGCCTCCGTTATCCCTCAGGTCAATCACAAGTTTTTCGTAGCCTTTTTCGTTATACTCGGCAAGCTCAGCTTCAATTGAGGATTTCATTGCGGAGAAATCATTGCTTGTTTCGGAGCGGCTGTCAAAGGACATCAATTTGATGCGTAGACATACAGCTTTTTCTCCGACCTCTGTCCAACTCATATGTCCTGCTTTAAGGCCTTGTTCTACGATCTCAAGTGTGCGTGTCACTCTGTCGCAGTATGCTCCGAGTTTAGGGAGAACGGCAGTCTGCTCCGTTCCGCCTTCGTCAAGGTAGCGCACGGAAACGCTCTCGCCGCCTACTCCCGCAGCAAAAATCGCACGGTAGAATTCTCTGTTCTCCTTATCCGCGAATGGGTAGACCTCAAAGAGCTGTGACTTTTCTGCGAGGTTTTCGGGCTTTTCATCGTTCCACGAAAGAATAATCGTTCCGTTGTGTATGCCGTGCGCAGAGAGCGACTCGTCAACGTTTACGGCTGCCGTTCTTCCGTCCGAAAGAGTCATCATCGACAGACCGTAATCATTGCCCGAAAGCGCTGCCTGTGCCTTGTCAAATAGCTCCTCATCGGCACTCATATACCCGACATGACCGTCCCCGAACTCAGCGCAGAACTGCATCCATACAATTTGATTTTGTACTGAGTCATTTTCCGCGGTGGCTTGTTTGAATTTCGGGAGATATTCGTTATACAGCGAGTCCCAGTCAATTCCTTTGTATTCCGCGAGGATATAGTGCTCTTTCATTAAGCGGAAGCCTTTTTCAAAGTCTTTTGTATAGTCCGTCGCACGGTAGTTCTTTGTTGACAGGCACAGCGGAACGGAAATAAGTATTCCGAGAGCGGCTGCGG
>JBJESC010000229.1:0-11917 GCA_051882615.1 Oscillospiraceae bacterium | reverse complement strand
TCAAGCTTAATCAGTCGCAGAAGATAGAGGACGCTTCGCTTCCCGAGGACAGCGCAAATTCAGTACAGATAATGACATTCCACGCAAGCAAGGGACTTGAAGCTCCCGTATGTATAATGAGCGAGCTTGACTACACCATTTCAAAAGACGACTATTCGGGAACAATGATTAACGACCGCGACAACTATCTTGCGCTTAATACCGTTGACATCAAGAAGCGCGTGAAATCTAATTCTTTCGCCCGTCGTGCTCTCGAACTGATAATCAAGAAGCGTGCGCGAAGCGAAGAGCTCCGCCTGTTGTACGTTGCCTTAACTCGCGCAAAGGATAAGCTGATAATGGTGTCCGAGGGAAAAATGAAAGATTGGAGCGAACCCGTTTTTAATCCCGAGCTCCCCCAAGAGGTTTTTGGAAAGGCAACCCCGTTCAAGTGGATTTTCAGCTCGCTTCTGCGATACCCACATTCGGGCGATAAAACAAGCTTCACCATCGACGGAATATGTATAGCGACAGAGGACTCTTTTACCGGACAGCCCCCTCAGCCAATCGACGAAAATGATAAGGAAATCAAAGCTGACCAAGCAGATATATCGGCTCTGTCCGACAAAATCAATTTCCACTATGCGCACGAAGAGGATACAACGAGGCGCGAAAAATACTCCGTTACGGAGCTGGCGCACCGCAATTCCACAATGCCGATAAATCTCAACTCACCATCCTTTGCCGCTGATTTTGAAAAGGTTTCGGGCGCGGATAAGGGCAACGCATACCACAACTGTATGCAGTATATCTCGTTTGAGAAGTTCCGTTCTGCGAATACAGAGGATTACGTTGAGCTTGCCGAAAGTGAAATCGAAAGGCTCACCCGACAGCACAAACTCACCGCAAAGGACGCGGAAATCATCGAGCCACAAAAGATTGCGGAGTTCTTCTCGGGAGAATTCGGCAAACGCTTGCTCAGAGCTTCCGAAATCAGGCGCGAGGAGCCGTTCTTCGCAGAGGTCAGCGGTGTGGAAATTGGCGAGGACGACCTGGGCAGATTTATGCTTCAGGGACGTGTTGATTTATACTTCATTGAGGACGGAGAAATAGTCGTCGTAGACTACAAATCCGATAATCTTTACAACCTTGAAAAAGAAAAAGAAAACTACGCAAAGCAGGTTAAAATTTACAGCTCAATTCTGCCCCGCCTGACAGGATTGAAGGTTAAGGAAATATACCTTTATGCTTTTGCAAACGGAGAGGCACTTAGAATACAATGAGATTTCTGATTATTTCAATTATTGCGGCGATGTTTTTAACAGCGACCGCTTCGGCAGACGGGTTTGCCGTTGAGAAAGAACGCGCAATCCCCGCCGCCGCACCATTCGACAAAAACCACGTTGAAATTCTGTGGAGCACGGGAGAAGCGGAAACCGCCGGCGCTCCGCTTGTATGCGAAAAGAGAGAAGAAAAGGGCGAGGAATACGTTCTGCTGCCCGTTCTCAACACCGTGAAAAAGCTGTCCGCCAAGGACGGTTCGGAGACGGCAAAGGCTTCCTTTGACGAAAAGGTGTCAACAGATGTCAAGGGCGCGGTTTCGGGAAACACGCTTATTCAGCCCGCGCGCACTTCCCTGTATGCGGTAAACACCGATGATATGAGCATACTCTGCTCGCGCACTTTCGGAGAGATTACAACCGACTGTGCTCTGCGGGACAACCTTGCATATTTCGGGTTTAAGGATAATGACGTCTATAAGTTCGTATGTGCCGATATATCCAAAAATCTCGATACGGTATGGGAGTATTCGTCTGCCGAGCCCGTAACTGCTCCCGCATATTTCGGCGATTTCATCATCTTCGGAGCGGGCGACAAGCTTGTTCTCAGAACGGCGCAAGGCGGAGAATTCATTGAAAACGCCGTTCCCGCACAGATAACCAACGTATTTGCGGGAAAGTACGCAATCTTTATGACCTGTGACGACAATACCGTGAAAAAGCTGCGCCTTGACGATAATGGACAAGCGGAAAGCGACTCGCTGATGAGCTGCACCGTGGGAGGCGCACTTACCGCCCCCGCAGAGCTTAACAACAGACTGTATGTAGGTTCATCGGACGGATTTTTCGTTCTGGACGCGCTGAATATGGAAATCCTGAAGTCCTACCCCGCCTTGAAGAACTCCTCCGCTCCGCTCATTTGCTACGGCAACGGTCAGCGCGCGTTTACGGTAGCGTGGAGTGAGCAGGAAAAGCGCGATGTGCTATACTCGGTACTCGATACCGAGGAGGAGCAGACGCTCTCGGAGGTTATCAAGATTATCGACTTTACGGGAGGGCACTTCACCGCTTCCGCAAGCGGGACAATGTTCTTCAGAACCGCTGACGGAAAGCTATGGGCAATATCCGAGGGCGAGATTAACTACTTTCTGATTGCCCTTAAAATACTGCTGACGCTCGCTATTTTTGTAATGCTGTATATTATTCTTCGCAGCTGGCTGAAAAAGCGCAAAAAAGGAAATGCAATAACTTAATCACAAAAAAGCCTTGTATTTCCAAGGCAAAAGTAGTATAATCAAATTTGAGGTGATAATATGAAGCCGGTGTCTTACGAACTGAAAAACAGTCAAATCAAGAAGATAAATACCGAAGAAATTGTATTTGTTAAACTAGCGGCAAAAGGTGCTATGGGCGAACCCGGTTGTGTGATAATCGTGTCTAAGAGCAGTGATGAAATCAAAAGCGGACGCGCAAACTACCTTACCGGTCACTATAAGCTGGCGAAGCTGGGGGAGTTCTTCCCACTTGTCAAGGCGTATCTTGAGGGCGGAGAAATTCCGAATTCCTGGGGAAAAATCAATCTCGGCGCGGGAAATACATTATTTGTTCGCGGCGATTATCTTGAACGCTTTAAAGAGCGTTTCAACGGCAAATTTGAGGACGAAATCAATATGTACTGGCACGATGCAGCAATAGAAATGCTGAACGAATAAAAAAGCGCAGTTTTGTACGAACATAACACGCAAAAACAGGAGGACAATATGGAAATCACACTGAAAAACGGAAAATGCAGAGCGGTAATCTTCTCCAAGGGCTCGGAGCTCAAATCGCTTCTGGTAAACGGACGCGAGCTTATGTGGAGCGGCGACCCCATGTTCTGGGCAAACACCTCTCCCGTGCTCTTCCCGATGATTGGTACTCTCAAAGAGGGCAAGACCGTTATCAACGGCAAGGACTACCGTCTGCCCAAGCACGGCTTTGTGCGCGACTTTGAGCACACTCCCGAGCAGATAAGCGCCGACAGTGCAACACTTTCTATGGAACAGAACGAAACCACAAAGGCTTGCTTCCCGTTCTTGTTCAAGTTTACTATTAAGTACACACTTGTCGAAAACGGAATTGAAATCACCAAGACGGTAAAGAACAACAGCGACACCGATATGCCTTTCTGCATTGGCGCTCACCCCGCTTTTGCAGCTCCAGGCGACTTCTCGGAATACCGTCTCGAATTCCCCGAAATTGAGAACGTAAGTATCCCGAACTACAACACCAAGACAGGCGTTTACGAGAACGACAACCGCCGCGTAATTATGGATAACACCAAGACGCTCCCGCTCAACCACGAGATGTTTATGAACGATGTTCTCCATTTTGAGAAGCCCCTCTCCCGTTCGGTATCACTGCTCGACAAGAACAACAAGGGTGTGCGCGTGGACTTCCCCGACTACACAAACCTCGGAATCTGGCAGGCAAAGAACGCTCCCTTCCTCTGCATTGAGCCGTGGTGCGGTTCTCAGGACTACGACAACTGCAGCGGAGTATTCGCTGAGAAGTTCGCCGTTGTATCCATCAAGCCTAACGAAGAAAAGTCCTTTACTTACACAATCACCTCTGTTGAGTAATTCAAACAACAAAAGCGCATCGTTTATCCGATGCGCTTCTTTCATATTCCGATAATCTCCTCCGCTCTTTTCAGAAGAGCGGATTTTTCATTCTTTGTTTTTTCTTCAATAACCTCGCTGAGGAGCTGTTTTAAAAGCTCTCCCATCTTTGGAGAGGGCTTCATAATCGCTTTTAAATCGCCGCCCGAAATCTTCAAATCCTTAACGGTAAGGCACGGCTGTTCGGCAATAATCTGCTCCGCAATTTCAAGGGATTGCCGTGCGATTTCAATGCGGCTTCGGCAGAAATCCGCCTTTGCTCCGTCATCTGCCATGTGTGCAAACATCATATCGCGGAACGAATCAAAACCGACCTTGGAGAGCATTCTTCTGATATGTTTACGCGAGGTATCCAGCGGGCAGTCATGGTATTTCACGATTGTAATTACGCGTTCTCGAAGCTCGTTCGAGCTTTTATATTCCCGAAGAATTTCATCGGTGAGCCGTGCGCTCTGTTCCGCGTGACCGTAGAAATGCCATGCACCGTCCTCGCCCTCGGTTTTGCAAAGCGGCTTTCCCATATCGTGAAACAGCATAGCAAGACGAAGCGCAGGCTCTGCGGGAGAGTTCTCCACCGCTCGCGCCGTGTGCTCATAAACCGTGCTGTTATGGTAAATGCAATGCTGCTCATACCCTATCATTTCTTTCAGCGGAGGAACAAGCATTGACAGAACATCGGAATAGTCCATCATCACGCGCCGCACATCTTTTCCGCAGAGCAGGCGCGTAAGCTCCGAGAAAATCCGCTCCTTGGAGACCTTTGCAAGAGCCCCGTAACCGCTGTGGATTGCCCGCGCGGTATTATCCTCAATTGCAAATCCCAGAACCGAGGAAAATCTCAGCGCACGGAGAATGCGAAGCGCGTCCTCTCCGAAGCGGCGCTCAGGCTCTCCGATACAGCGAATTATCCCCGCTTCAATATCCTCCGCTCCGCCGAACGGGTCAACATATCCGCGCTTTGGATTAAACGCAATTCCGTTCATAGTGAAATCGCGTCGGGAGAGGTCGTCCTCAATATTGGTTGTAAAAGAAACGGAGTCGGGGTGTCTTCCGTCGGAATACTCTCCGTCCGCGCGATAGGTCGTAATCTCAACCTGAATTCCCTTATAAAGCACAGTAACCGTGCCGTGCTTCAAACCCGTTTCTATCACCCTGCATTGTGAAAACACTCTGCACACTTCATCGGGTAAAGCCGATGTCGTAACGTCAAAATCGTGCGCTGCAAGTCCTATTTTCTCATCACGAACGCAGCCGCCGACAACGTAGGCAGAATAACCCGCGTTTTCCAGACTATTCAGTATTTCGCAAATCTGTTCGGGAATTCTCATCACTCCACCGTCCTTGTCCCAAATTCATTATTATCTTCAATATTTCTATTGTAACACATTCCGCGACAAAAAACAAGCCGTTTTTTCGCAAAATCTATTGACAAAATTTTGCCGATGTGATATATTAAAGTTGTATAATTCTTTTTTGGAGGTATCCTTATGAAATTCAAAGATATAGAATTTGACACCTATTTCAAGAACTATCCCGACGCCAAGGGCTATTTCGGAAAGTACGGCGGCTCGTATGTTCCCGAAAATCTTCAGGCGGCTCTTGACGAAATTACTACCGCATACTTCACCATCTGCAAGTCCTCTAAGTTCATCAGTGAGCTTCGCAGAATTCGCCGCGAATTCCAGGGACGTCCCACTCCGATTTCCTATCTGGAGAGACTGTCCTCTACTGTCGGAAACGTACAGCTCTACGTTAAGCGCGAGGATCTGAACCATACGGGCGCTCACAAGCTCAACCACTGCATGGGCGAAGCGCTTCTCGCAAAGTATATGGGCAAGAAAAAGGTTATCGCAGAAACAGGCGCAGGTCAGCACGGCGTCGCTCTTGCAACCGCAGCGGCTTATTTCGGACTGGAATGCGACATATATATGGGTGCGGTTGATATTAAGAAGCAGGCTCCCAATGTTGCGCGAATGAAAATTCTGGGCGCGAACGTAATCGAAGTTACCGACGGTCTTCAGACTTTGAAGGAAGCCGTTGACGCCGCATTTCAAGCATACCTCAAGGACTACAAAAACACAATCTACTGCATAGGCTCTGTTGTAGGCCCTCATCCGTTCCCGATGATGGTGCGTGACTTCCAGAGCGTTGTCGGAATTGAAGCGCGCGAGCAGTTCCTCGAAATGACAGGCGAGCTCCCCGACGCGGTTGTTGCCTGCGTAGGCGGCGGCTCTAACGCGGCGGGTATGTTTGCTGGCTTCCTCAACGACCCCGTTGAGATTTACGGTGTAGAGCCCCTCGGACGCGGTGAGAAGCTCGGCGACCATGCGGCAAGCCTTACCTACGGTACGGAGGGCGTAATGCACGGCTTTAACTCCATTATGCTCAAGGACGAGAACGGCGACCCTGCTCCCGTTTACTCCGTAGCAAGCGGTCTGGACTATCCCTCCTCGGGCCCCGAACACGCATTCCTCCGCGACCTCGGACGCGTCAAGTATGACGTAGTAAACGACGACGACACTATCGACGCATTCTTCAAGCTCTCCAGACTTGAGGGAATTATCCCCGCAATTGAAAGCTCACACGCGGTTGCATACGCGCTCAAGCTTGCAAAGAAGATGGGCAGCGGCTCTATTCTTATCAACCTCTCCGGACGCGGCGATAAGGATATGGACTACATAATCGAAAAGTACGGCATCAAGTAATGATATGACCGTCTTGGAATAATAATCAAGCCTGAGAATGCTTCGGTTTTCTCAGGCTTTTCAATTATGTTTCCGAACAGTTACTCTACTGTAAAGGAAGTCCATTCAATATGGCTCAGTTCCATTACCTCATCCGATTTCTTCATTCCGAGTTTCTCATAAAATGGAACTGCCTCTTCATTAGCTACCAGATATACAGCAATATCTTTTTCTCCGCCTGCAATTTCGTGAGCCATCTTCATAAGAGTACTTCCAATGCCTTGACCCTGATATTCTCTGTCTACGCCCAAATCCGTAACGTAAAGCCAATAGGCATAGTCTGTTAATCCAAACAATACGCCAACTATCAAGTTGTTTTCGTTTCTTGCTGTCAGACTAATTGATGTATGATTGACAAGTTTTTCAATTCGTTCCTGAAATCTTTCCTTAGGATATTGCGAACCTAAATCTGTTCGCTTTAAAAATTCGATATATTCTTCAGAGCACAGTTTTTCTTCTTTATAAGTTATCATTGTTCATCACCCTCATCAATTGCTGTATGTGACTTTCTCATTACACAATTGTCGGAAAAAGTCACTTCTGACACAACGTATCAAAAGTGACTTTTAATCATAATTCGGTTTTGCACCATTATGGCGGTGACAAGGCTTATTTCGGCTTTTTCATAGTGAGCGAAATTCTGTTTCTCTTCAGGTCAACATCGAGAACCCACACCTTGACAACCTCGCCGACCTTTACGGCTTCCAGCGGGTGCTTGATGTATTTCTCGCACATCTGAGAGATATGCACCAGTCCGTCCTCGTGAACGCCAATATCAACAAACGCTCCGAAGTCGATAACGTTGCGTACCGTTCCCATAAGCTCCATTCCGGGCTTCAAATCCTTGATTTCCATAATGTCGCCGCTTCTCATCAGAGGAGGCGGGAGCTCGTCACGCGGGTCGCGTCCCGGCTTCTCCAGCTCCTTGACAATATCGGTGAGCGTGGGAAGTCCCGCGCCTGTTTCCTCGGCGACTGCCGAGAGCTTCACGGATTTAAGCTTATCGCGGATAACCTCAATATTCCCGAGTTCATCATTGGTAATGCCGCACTTTTCCATAAGCTGCTTTGCAGCTTCATAAGACTCGGGGTGAATTCCCGTGTTATCGAGGGGATTTTTTCCTCCCGAAACGCGGAGAAAGCCAGCGCACTGCTCATACGCTTTCGCGCCGAGCTTCTTAACCTTAAGCAGCTGCTTTCTGTCCGTGAACTCGCCGTTTTCCTCACGATATGCCACGATATTCTTGGCAACCGCAGAGTTTATGCCCGAAATATAGGACAGCAGCGAATACGAAGCCGTGTTCAGGTCAACGCCGACCGAGTTCACACAATCCTCGACTACGCCTTTAAGCGCCTCGTCCATACGCGCCTTGGGCATATCGTGCTGATACTGTCCAACTCCGATTGCCTTAGGGTCAATCTTAACAAGCTCCGCCAGCGGGTCCTGCAAACGTCTTGCAATGGACACCGCAGAACGCAGCGAAACGTCATAATCGGGGAACTCCTCAGCCGCGAGCTTGGACGCGGAATAAACCGACGCTCCCGCTTCCGAAACCACCATATAGGACACTTTCTGAGGAATTGTTTTCAGCAGCTCGGCTGTGAACTGCTCCGTCTCGCGGGAAGCCGTTCCGTTACCGATTGCGATTGTCGAGACGTGATGCTTCTCAATCATTCGGGTTACGGTCTTTTTCGCGTTCTCCGCTTCGTTCTTCGAGCGGGTGATGTAGATAATCGCCGTATCAAGCACCTTTCCCGTGTTATCCACAACCGCGCACTTGCAGCCGTGAGCATATCCCGGGTCTAGTCCGAGAGTTACCGTATTCTTCACGGGCGGAGCCATAATAAGCTGACGCAGATTGCTCGCAAAGACCTTGATTGCACCCTCCGCAGCGTTCGCAGTGAGTTCTGCGCGAACCTCGCGCTCTGTTGAGGGGAAAATCAAACGCTTGAAGCTGTCCTCGCACGCCGCACGAACGAGCTTTGCACATTCGCTCATATTCTTGGAGAGCTCACGCACGCACATACTCTCGCCAACGCTCTCGGGCAAGGTGATTGACACCTTGAGTGCCTCTTCCTTCTCGCCTCTGTCAAGAGCCAGAACGCGGTGTCCCGCAATCCTCGACACAGGCTCGGAGTACTCGAAATAGTTCTTATAAACCTGATTTGCTTCTTCGGAAACCGCCGCAGACGAGATTGTGCCTTTCTGATAAACCGTCTCGCGCAGTTTTTTGCGAAGCTCGGCATTATCGGAAAGGTCCTCTGCGATAATGTCCATTGCACCCTGAAGTGCTTCCTCAACGGACTTTACGCCCTTCTCCTCGTCAACAAACGCCTCGGCTTCCTTTTCGGGAACTGTCGAGGGGTTCTGTTCAAGAAGAATTTCAGCCAACGGTTCAAGTCCCTTTTCTCTTGCAACAGAACCGCGGGTTTTACGCTTAGGCTTGAACGGACGGTAAATGTCCTCTACCTCAACAAGCGCCTCCGCCTTAGCGATAGCCTTGGCGATTTCATCGGTCATCTTGCCCTGCTCGGTGATAGAGGAAATAATCTCCTCCTTGCGCTTTTCAAGGTTTCTCAGATAGTTCAGTCTGTCGAAAAGCTCACGCAGTACGGTGTCGTCCAGAGAACCGGTCTGCTCCTTTCTGTATCGTGCAATAAAGGGGATTGTTTTATCATCATCAATAAGTGCAACAGTATTGTCTACCTGTTCACGGCGGAGTTTAAATTCCTTTGCAAGCGTTTCGTTAATATCCATTCAAAAGTTCTACCTCTCTATGCTTTATGTATGGGTTATTTTATACCCGAAATAATATCGTCAACCACGCTGTTGGCAACGCGCTTCTTGCTGTGAACGTCATCGTCATCGTCAATCAGATCCTCAACGCGCTTTGAAGCAAGAATTTGTGAACTGCGCTTTCCCGAAGATTTCAGAGGACGCAAAACAATTTCTTCATTCGTAGGCTCTTCCTTAGGCTTCTTTGGAATTTGTCTGCCAATCTGAGGAACATTGTTCGGCTTGGGAATACCGTTACTGATAGACGAAGAAGTAGTCTGCGCAAAGAAAGCGTCTGACGGCTCTCTCTTTGGAATTTGCGGAATTTCGTTTGTATTGCCTATCTTCTTCATCGAAGTGGTATCGGCAGGCACGGGCTTCTTGGGTGCCATAGCAGCGGGATTGAGCTTCGGCTTTTCGGGAACAATCGGCTTTTCAATACTTGCGGTTTTATCGGCGGGACGCTTTTTCGGTGCATTGGTATTGCGGTTATTGTCATAGTTGAAAAGAACTGCGTCGCCCGTGCCGGCATTCTCGTCCTTTCTCTTGGAGTAAGAGGCTTTTCCGTCGCTGTTTACGCCTATTGAACGTCTGCCGGCGACAGCTTTGCTGAGATTGCCCGTTTCGTCAGCGTTCTTATACTGCGGCTCAACCTCGGGATCAGGCATTCTCGAAGCCGCGGCGCGGATTATGTCGTACAGAATAAGCGCAATGCACGGCAGAACCGCAACACAGAATATTCCGAACGGAGTCTTTATAAACGAGAGCACCGTACCCGCAATCTCACTGGAATAATCGGCTCTGCCGATAATGCGCTGCTCGGCAACCTCGACAGACTTCTCCCCGTCCGAAACGGTAAGGTAATACTGACCGTCCACAACGTAGATATTCTCGACATATCCAAGCGAACAGTCCTTATTATCCGTGCTTTCGGAATAGAGCACGAGTTTTCCCTCGCTCAAGCTATATGCAGTGGTTTTCTGCACAAGCACAACGCTTCCCTTAGGGGCTTTCTCAAAGCCCTCGGCTTCCACTATGTAGATGTTCATTCCAAAAATATCAACCGTTTCTTTTGCGCTGAACATCGATGAACATACAATCAGAAATACGCAGACTAACAGGAGGATTGTGCAGATAGTATATCCAAATCCCCTTAAAAATTTTTTACCGAAATTTATAAAAAACACCCCTTTTGCTCTTGACAAACAAAGAAAAAAAGTATATAATAGAATAGTTGATGACCTACCATTGTTATTATAACACATTTTGTTAGATTTTGCAAGTAGGTTTTCACTTAATAGAACAGTAATTTGCTAGTGTAGCACAGTTGGTAGTGCAGCTCATTCGTAATGAGCAGGTCGCAGGTTCGAGTCCCGTCACTAGCTCCAGTTGAACAAAACGACCCTCAGCAGAGCTGAGGGTCGTTTTGTTCAACGCAATGAGTGCTAGCATTGTTTAGGCTATGTTTGTCCGAAGGACAATTCGGTTTTGTGCTTCACACAAAACACCGCCAAAACAATGCGCTTTTTTACCCCTCTACTTTGCTAATGTGTATTTTGTAAAACGCAATGGTATTTAAGCTGTCCTAAATCTTTTCAAATTATGTAACCTCGCCGCTTATGATTGCGTTATTTAGGGTGAGGGGACAAAAACCTCTTAGATATTAACGTTAATATTTTCCGTAACTTTTGACGAAAGGGAATTTACTGAAATGGACGACAAGCAAATTGTTGAACTATACTTAAAACGCGATGAGAACGCCATTCGGCAAACTCAACGCAAATTCGGCAAACGCATCATCAGAATTTCCAAAAACATCACCGGCAGCGAGTCCACAGCAGAAGAGGTGGAAAATGACACGTATCTTCGCGCATGGGAGAGCATTCCGCCCTCCAATCCCGCTACTTACCTATTCGCTTATCTGGCGCGGATTGCGAGAAATCTCTCCCTATCGGTATGCCGCGAACGGTCGGCTCTCAAACGCAACGCAATGCTGGTCGAGCTCACTAACGAGATGGAGGAGTGTTTGCCGTCCAAAAGCAGCGTTGAGGAAGAAACCGATGCAAATCTGCTGGTGGAACTCCTGAACAAATTTCTTTTCTCAAAGTCGGAAGACAAACGCAATATTTTCATTCGCCGATATTGGTATCTTGATTCGGTGAGCGAGATTGCAACGCGATTTGACTTATCGGAGAGCAGCGTGAAAACCACGCTGTTCAGAACGAGAGCCGAGCTTCGGGAATTCCTCGAAGAACAAGGCATTGAAGTTTAATAATCACGAAAGGAGAGCGAAACTATGAACGGAAAACAGCTTCTCGACAAAATTTCCGATATTGACCCACGTCTTATTGAAGACGCGGAAAAGATTTCACACAAGAAAAACAGACTCTTAATCGGAATCGCCCCGATTGCAGCAACCGCAGCCGCTGCCGCACTGATTGCGGTGGTGATAGGACACAGCTCCACGCAAAAGCCGCCT
>JBJESC010000228.1:0-11934 GCA_051882615.1 Oscillospiraceae bacterium | reverse complement strand
AACAAACTGATAGTTGTTTCTGAATCTTACAAGTTCTTTCTTGCTTCCAATTTTGTGAACTTGATACTCAAGAGAGCCATCTTTTAACAAATATTTATTTGGAAGAAGAAATCCTAACCTTACAAGGGATGCCACCATTTCTTTTTCGCGTTCAACCATATAATCCTGTATTGTAGCTATACCCTTGTTTTCTATTCTGTCACCCATTTCAACGGATGTGGAGTATGACATTATCTTAGCAAACTCAATGGCTCTATGACCTAACAATGGATTTTGATTAATTTTCTTTCGTAAATGTTCGAATGACATTTCATCAGAATCCCAATCGGTGGATTTGGCTTTCTTTGGCAATGAAATAACCAAATCCCGCCAATACATTGGTTTGTTTTCATACATTAAAGGCATCATTTCGCCATTAACTCGTGTGCAACATCCAACTCCTACTTGTCCCGCTACAATTGGAAAAACTTTATTCGCATATGCGATATCGTCAACCTTGTATGTTTTTCGGGAGCCGTCCAAAAAATATGCAAATAACGGTGGTGCCGAAAGAATACTATCAGCTTTAGATTTTAATGGTATCGCCGTTGTATGGTGTTCGGTTTCACCATATTCTTTCCAAGAAATCTGTTGCTTATGGTCATCATAGTCCATCCTTGGAACGGCGACTCCATCGAAACCATATTTATATGTTTTGTAGCTCTTGCCATTGGTTTCTTTTGCAATTACATCCAATATTGATTTCATTGTTTTATATCCTCGTTATTTACAATTTCCATAATATCGCCAATATCACAATTTAAGGTCAAGCAAATTCTATCTAATACATCAGTGGATACTCTTTCATTTTTTCCAAGTTTTGCAAGAGCGTTGGTACTGATTTCAGCTGCTATCCTTAAATCTTTCTTTTTCATATCTTTATCAATCAGTAATTTCCACAATTTTCGATAACTTACAGACATTCTAACACTCCTCGACTTTTATATAACCAATTATAACATATATCGTCACAAAAATCAACTATATATTGAATTCTGCAATTTAAAATTTGTTTTTTGATTGGATGAAAAAATCATATCTCTTCTGTCATTAGCCTACACTCTTTTGAAACAGTCACAATGTGTTTCATAAAAGTCTGTATTTCTGTTTTGCAATATGTCAAAATAAAAATATATTCTATTGACATATACTGAAAAATGTGGTATAATCACATTAATAAGAAATGCTTAAATGACTTAAAAAGGAGGCTGATGTTTATAAGTAAAATAGGATATATCCGTGTTTCTACGACGGAACAGGAAACAGCTCGTCAGGAAGAATTGATGAAGAGTCTTGGCATTGAAAAAATCTTTATGGAAAAATTGAGCGGTAAGGACACACGGCGTCCTGAGTTTCAAAAAATGATGGACTATCTGCGTGAGGGTGACGAACTGTATGTAGAATCCATTTCTCGCCTTAGCAGGTCTATTCGCGACTTACTTAAAACCATTGACAGCTTAAATGCAAAAGGAGTTAAATTCATAAGCCAGAAAGAGAATATTGATACTTCAACTCCTCAAGGACGTTTTATGTTATCTGTGTTTGCGGCTTTATCTGAATTGGAACGTGAACAGACACTCCAGCGTCAGCGTGAGGGTATCGAAATCGCAAAGGCAAATGGAAAATACAAAGGCAGACAGCCTATTTCTGTTGATGAAGCAAAATTTGAAAAACTCTATCAGCTTTGGAAAAACAACGAAATTACTGCCGTTGAATTTCAGAAACGTATAGGATTAAAGGCAAACACATTTTATCGTCGAATCAAAGCTTATGAAGAGAAAATAAAATAAAAGATAGAGGTAACTACACATGAATGTACTTATTATAGGAAACGGATTTGACATTGCTCATAAATTGCCAACTGAATATACTTCTTTTTTGGATTTCATTAAATTTATCAACAGATTTGAAACATACAATAGAACTGCACAAGAATTCGAATTAGATAACGAAAACTACAAGTTTTTTGTTCATTTCAGCAAGTTACAATAAGGGATAAAAAATTCCTGATAATCGTGAGAAACGGCGTAAAACAGGCGTTTTATGGGTGATTCTGAATGACATCTGGTACCTCTATATAAATAATGCAGCGCTTTCATACCTCTTCTCTCGGGCGTTAACATTGAACTCGGAAATTGCTATAAACAGCGTATTTAAGCCGTTTTTCGAACTTATGATTATGTGCTATTTTATTGTATTTAATTTTTGCAAAAAAGCACGTGACATTTCTATGAAATCGTGATATAAAAAACAGGTTTACGAGGGCGTAGAGTCAATACATTTCAGAAAAATGACAGCTTCGCAGAAAAAATAAAGACGCATTACTCTGAAATAATACGTCTTTTAAATGCTATAAAATATTATTACCCTTTGTTTTTTTCTTCTTTCAGTTTTAACAAAGTTATATATTCCTGTAGAGCATCTTTGCTGTCATCATTTAACGATAGTACCTGATTTATTAGTATAGCGTCACGTTTGCAACGCTTTTTTCGGGGACTGTATTCGTCCGTCATGCCCAGTAAAAAATCCGTTGTTGTGCCGTAATATCGAGCTAATGCACATAGCATTTGAAAATCGGGTTGCCGAACTCCTCTTTCATAATTGCTGAGCAAATTTCGTGACACGCCTAATGAATTGGCAACAGTCTGTTGCGAGACACCCTTTTGACTGCGTGCGTAACATAATCTCTCAGCAAAAGCTTCAGGCACACCTTTAAAATAAAAGAACATATCAGCCTCGAACTTCCTTTACTTGTCGAAAATCTCTATACTTTTATTATATAGTCAAAATCGACAAAATTAAATATAATGTGACATAAAGTTGCTATTTTCTATTGACAGTAACGTAACGTTACTGTATAATAGTATATGTATATTGCTATATTTTATTATCGTTTTTGAAAGGGAAAAGTTATGGATTATCAACTGATAAATATATTTAAGAAGCAATACCGCCTCTCCAGGTGATTGAACGGAATTGCAACGAACCTCAAAGGATACAATCACAGATATCGTAATTAAATAAATTGGAGGAAGAGAAAATGAGCTACAAGAAGTACATTGACAAAAATCATTACATAAGAGAAAGTATGGGCGATGACTTTATCAACGGAATCAGCGAGGGGATTGAGGTCGGAAAAGCTCTCGGTCTCGATAAACAGGTCGAGAAAGACTTCAAGCGCCTCAAAGGTTACAACGATGCTGAAATCAGCGAAATGGACCTTGCTGCTTTAAAAAAGGAATGTAAAAAATTCCATACGAGATTTATAGTTTTGTTCATTTGCGCAGCAATGATTGCAATATCTTCCCTTGCTATGTTATCTCCCGCTATCATACTGGGAGTAATTATTGCGGTGATAGCTTTTAGGGATTTTAAGCAGTACAAGAAGCTTAAAGCAAAAATCGACGAATATTATAAATAATTAGGAGGATTTTCGATGAAAAGATTATTTACAACAATGCTTACATTAGCCGTAATGACTGCTTGCTTTGCAGGTTGCGGTGCAAAGGAGGATGCAGACTCAAAAACCAAAAATGAAAGCAGTACATCACAATCGGTTACAAAAACCGAAGAAACTTCTGAAGAAAAACACGAGGAAACCACAGAAGAAGAAAATGGTGGTCTTGAGCAAACTCATTATCGTGATGATGGAAGTTATTATATAGAAAAATACGATGTGAAAGGTAATATGATAAAAGTGACCGACTTTAAAAAGGACGGAACAATTAAAAAATGGCTTGAATATGAATGCGATTCCGCTGGAAAACGTACAAAAACAACACATTACAGAGCTGATGGAACAATCGAGCGCATACAGGAATACGACACCAACGAGAATATAATAAAATCTACTACCTATTATAAGGATGGAGAAATAGACGATTGGTGGGAATTTGAATACGACTCTGACGGAAGGAAAACCAAATCTACCAATTATGATGCCGACGGAACAATAAAAGAAGTAAATGAATATTGATTTTTTATCTTTACACAGTCTAAGGGAGGATTTTCGATGAAAAGATTATTTGCAACAATGCTTGCATTAGCTTTAATGACTGCTTGCTTTGCTGGCTGTAACAGCGACAATTCAGCAGATGATACGCCCGTAGCCAATACTGTATCCAAAACAGAGACTTCAGAAGAAACAGTTTCTACTAACAACTCAGAAAACACTGAGGTTGTCGAAAATGCTGCCGAGGAAGCAAATCTGTTTGACTACTACGACCTTTTAGATGCAGAGTATCAGAAATCATTGAATACAGGATGCTTTGAAAGCTGTATTATTGATAACGTAGCATATTTTAAAGCATATAAAATGGATACACACGGTTTAGCAGATGATACTTTGGGATTCGCTTGTTATGATTATAATACTGATAAGGCAAAGAAGCTTGTCCCTGCCGATTATTACGATTACTTGTATTGTTCAGGAAAAATTTTTTGTGCTTCTTATGAACAGGTTCATTGCTTTGACCTTGACGGAAATCTGATTAAAGAATTGCCAAAAAGCTTAACCTATGATGTAGAACTATGGCACGTCATGGCAGACGGTACTGCAATAATCCGTGATACTGACAAAAGAGTATATCATATAGTAACAGGAGATTTCAGTCAGCTCACTGAGCTTCCTAAACTTGTGAAAATAGGAGAACACAACAGAGAAGAAGAACTTGAAGTTAAGAATGTCATCGGTTCTATTGGCGACACCTTGTATGTTGTTGCAAATGATTGTAAACTTTACGGAATTAACGTAAAAACAGGTGAACAAACCGATTTCGATAATATATCGATTAGCACGCAAAAATATAAGGCAGATGTGCAGCGTGCTGCATATATCATTGGTGATTTGCTGTTTTATCCTACAAAGGCTGCTGCTAACGGAACTTATGACCCGAAAACTATTTTCAATCTTAAAACAGGAGAAGAAATCGGTACTGCAAAAATCGGACGTTATGCAGGCGGCAACACAAGTTACGGTCAGTTGTTTAGCGCCGACCACGCTTCTTATCAGGCGCCCCTTAATGACGATTATTTCAAAATAGATGAAAACCATACAGTTATTGAGGAGTACAAAAAAGCTTATGTAACCCTGCTTGATGAAACAAGATACCTTTATAGGGATGCATACGGTATGTTCTTGCGTGAGGTTGGCTCTCAGGACGAAACAGAAGTAATTATTGAATAACAGCAAAAACGGCTACTGAAAAATCGCAAGTAGCCGTTCTCTATTATTTACTTATATCACTACTGTAAATGAAGAATATCAAAATGTATCCTTAATTTTAATGAATAATTTCTGGAAACTGCATATACATCTTGACTTTTGAGAATAATTATATTATAATGGTATGTGTAAAAGGAGTGTGAGTGTCATGTTGTGCCAGTTTACTTTCAAGAACTTCAAATCATATAAAAATGAAACTGTTTTTGATATGCAGGCAGTCAGCAGTCAAGGGTTTGTTGATTCATTACTGCAAAGCGGTGATGACAGCAAAACATATCTGCCTGTTTCGGTGGTTTATGGACCTAATGCAGGTGGAAAATCCAATTTACTTGATGCTTTTACTTGCGTAAATGCACTGGTAATGACGCCTGTACTGATTTTGAATAATAAACAGACAAATAATCTGAGAGTAAATATTACTCCGTTTCTGTTTAATGATACATCACAGAATGAATCTACCGAGTTTGAGCTTTATTTTCGCCCTAATGATGAATATGAATACAAATACTTCGTTAAAGTATTCGGCGGCAAAATTATTGAGGAGCGTCTTTACCGCCGCAAAACCAAACCAAAAAGCAGAATTTCAATGCTTTTCGAGCGTGATTCTGATGGAATAAAGCTTGGTTCGAGTATAAACAAAGCTTCAATCAACAAAGATGTCAACGACCAGATGCCTTATCTGTCTTTCTTATATATCAACTATAAGCTGGAGCCGATTGCGCTTGCTGTCAGTTGGTTTGAAAAATGCATTATCCGTAATTATGCAAATCCCTTTGCAGAAAATCGATTGATAATGGGTAAGGGTGAGGCATTTAAGAAAAAGCTGATAAGCCTTATGAATGATGTGGGTATCAATATCAGCGACTTTGAATTTATTGAAAAATCCTCCGACGACAATTCTGTTGACATATTTTTTGAGCATACAGTAAACGGGCAAAAATACAAACTGAATATAATGCAGGAGTCAAACGGCACTCAAAAGCTCTTTAATGTTCTACCGCTTGTTATTATTGCATTATCAGAGGGCAGACTGCTTGTATTTGATGAACTTGATGCGAAGCTGCACCCTAAGATGCTGAAATTCATAATAATGCTTTTCAAGAATCCTGAAATCAATACACAAAATGCACAGCTGTTGTTTACTTCACACGATATTTCAACTATGAAAAGTTCGGTTTTCCGCACAGATGAAATATGGTTTGCCTGCAAGCTTGATGATGAGTCAAGTGATTTGTACTCTCTTTATGAAATGAGAGATGAAAGCGGTAATCATATACAGGCGAGCGCAGCATTTGACAAACAGTACCTTGAAGGACGTTATGGTGCAGACCCGTACTTCCAGAACATGATGGAATGGAAGTGATGATATGTCAATGAAACCTCGCAAGAAAAGCGATTCCCAGAAGAAATGGATGACCGACCGCCGTGACAGACGCATCACTATTGCACCTGAATATCATTTGATTGTAACCGAAGGAACAAAAACAGAGCCGCAGTATTTTGAAGGGCTTAGGAAAGATATAAATCGTCTGTATAGAGGAAGAATTTCTATTGTCATAGAGGGAATAGGTCAAGGAGCCAATACACTTACCTTGCTTGAACGTGCTCAGAAAATTGTTGAAAAAGAGCCCGACAAATACAAGCACGTTTGGTTGGTATACGATAAGGACGATTTCCCAAAAGATGATTTTGACAACACATATTTTAAATGTAAGTCGTTATCAGAAAATGGCAATTCTGTCGTTTATCATGCCTTGTGGTCGAACGAATGTATTGAATACTGGTTTTTACTGCATTTTAAAGCATTGGATTCGGCGCTTCACAGAAACGAGTATTATCCTAAGCTAACAGAATGCTTAGGTTCAAAATATGAGAAAAACCGTGAAGACATTTATTCATTGCTGAAACCTAATATAAAAATGGCTATAGATAATGCAAAACGCATAGAAGCTAATAACGAAGGAATGCCGCCGTCACAATGTACTCCAGGAACAGCAGTATATGAGATTTTTGAAATGCTGGAAAGTTATTTATCCTGACCCGACAAGAGAAACTGTCCACCGTTTGTCCACCGAAATATAATTTTTGTTCATTTCAGCAAGTTACAATAAGGGATAAAAAATTCCTGATAATCGCGAGAAACGGCGTAAAACAGGCGTTTTATGGGTGATTCTGAATGACATCTGGGAACCTCAAATCACGCATAATCCGTATGGGCAACAACCCCATGGTTGGCGCTACCGTTGCTTGTGCAGTTGCTGTTGAGGAAGCTATGAAGGGCTGATTTCGCTCTGAATAAGTCGTTCTACTAAAAAAGATTTCCCCCTTGTACCAAGTACAAGGGGGATTTTGTGTTGTATAAGTTAAAAACGTTCGGGATTAGATTACTTAGCAAGGCACTCCTTGAGGAACTTCATAAGGTCGGAATACTCCTCGAATGCAGGAAGCTGCGGATAGTCCTTCTTAATCTGCTCGGTAGAACGGAACAGGAAGCCGTACTTGGAAGCAGTAATCATTCCGAGGTCGTTGAAGCTGTCGCCGCCTGCGATAGTCTCGAAACCAATGCTCTGAAGCGCCTTAACGGTAGTAAGCTTCGACTTCTCAACGCGCATCTTGTAGCCGGTAATCTCTCCGTCGGGAGCTACTTCCAGCGAGTTGCAGAAGATAGTGGGCTGACCGAGCTTCGCCATAAGCGGTGCTGCGAACTCTGTAAATGTATCGCTGATGATGATTGTCTGAGAAAGGGTTCTCAATTCGTCAAGGAACTCCTTTGCACCGGGCATCGGGTCAATCTTCGCAATAACAGCCTGAATTTCCTTCAAGCCCAGACCGTGCTCCTTGAGAATTCCGATACGCCACTTCATCAGCTTATCGTAGTCAGGTTCGTCACGGGTGGTGCGGCAGAGCTCGGGAATTCCGCTCTCTTTTGCGAATGCAATCCAAATCTCGGGCACAAGTACGCCCTCAAGGTCCAAACAGGTTATGTACATAACAATTCTCCTTACTTATTCGGTTCATAAACCGTTATTACCAAACTTAATTTTAACATAATCCGAGCTTTTTTTCAATATACTTTTAAATTTTTCACAAAAAAATTTCCGCAGGCGCAAAAGCCCTTGACAAGCGAATAATTTCGTGATATAATAAACTCCAAGATGTTCAGAAAAGGAGTTCAACAATGAAGATACTTGCAGTAGACTACGGCGACAGCAGAACGGGACTTGCAATGTGCGATATGGGAGAAATACTCGCTTCCCCCTTGGAAACAGTGTTTGAAAAGGATTTTGAGCGCTGTATTCAGAGGGTTGCTGAAATCGCTGTTCAAAAAAAGGCGCAGATGATTATCGTGGGTGATCCGCTCAATATGAACGGCACACGCGGTCCGCGCTCCGAGAAGTGCAATCTATTCGCTGAAAAGCTCCGCGAGCTTGTTGACGTTGAGGTTAAAATGTGGGACGAACGTTCCTCCACCGTCACAGCTATTTCGTATATGAACGAAAACAACAAGCGCGGAAAAAAACGCCGTGAGGTTCTCGACCAAGCGGCAGCTGCTGTTATTCTTGAAAGTTATCTGAATTATAGGAAGAATTGCAATGGGGTATAAAATATCATTCACAGGTTACAGAGAATCAAAGCTTCCCTTTCGCGGAGAGGACGACCCGCTTCTCGCCGAGTATAAAGAAAGGCTTTACCAAAGGATTGTCGATATGGTAAAGCAAGGAGCAGATCTCTTTTTCAGCGGAATGGCTCTGGGAATAGATACATACGCCGCAGAAGCAGTCCTGAAAGCACGAAATGATCACCCCGATATTCAGCTTATCGCAGTAATCCCCTGCCCCGAGCAGGACAGTCAGTGGTCAGACGCTCAGCAGAAGCATTATCGGGATATTCTCTCTCAATGCGACCAGATAATAACCGTCTCCCCTCAATACGATAAGGGCTGTATGCACAGACGAAACAGAACGCTTGTCGAAATGTGCGACTATCTCTTTGCGGTTTATGACGGTAAGCCCGGCGGAACCGAATATACTATTAAGTACGCCAAAAAGCTCGGACGTCCGGTTATTTATTTCCCACCTAAATAAAAAAGGCAGCAATTATGGCTGCCTTTTTTGTTGTTGAAAACTTATCACGATTTTCTTACTTTTTATCAAAAACCTATTGACAAATTTTTCATAGCGTGGTATAATCTCATCAAGATATCAAAGTGATATCATTTCAATTTTGAGAAAGAAGGTACTTATATGGAAAGCGAAAAAAAATACACCTATGAGGAAAAGGAACTTCACGCAGCAAGCGGCTGGGCAATCTTTTTCATCACTCTTATCCTTATGTTCGGAGCGTTGGCTCTCGTTATCTTCTCCGCAGTAGGATTGGATGCAAGCGATATGAGCGGTGCTCCCTATAAGGCGAGCGATATTACGGGTCTGATTATCGGAGTTGTATGGTTGTGTGTTGGCTGGATTCCGTTCCTTGGACTGCGCGTTATCAAGCCCAACGAGGCAGTTGTGGTTACCCTGTTCGGTAAATACATCGGTACGCTGAAGAAGGAGGGCTTCTTCTTCATCAATCCGTTCAGCTCCTCCGTTACTCCCAAAAACGAACATGCAACCACTGTTGCAGCAAATGCAGCAACCGGCACAATTACAGTAGGCGGCAGCGCAGGGTTTGGAAAAATCTCGCTCAAAACAATGACTCACAATAACAACAAGCAGAAAATCAACGACCTTTTGGGTAATCCTATCGAGATTGGAATTATGGTAACCTGGCGCATTGTTAACACCGCAAAGGCTGTGTTCAACGTAGATAACTTCAACTCCTACCTCTCCATTCAGGCTGACTCTACGCTGCGTGACGTTGCTCGATGCTACCCCTACGACAGCACCGACGATGATGAAAAGACACTCCGCGGCTCGTCCTCCGAGATTTCCGAACAGCTCAAGAAGCTGCTTCAGGAGCGCGTTGAAATCGCAGGTCTTGAAATTATTGAGGCGCGCATCACCCATCTTGCATACGCTCAGGAAATTGCAGCGGCTATGCTCCAGAGACAGCAGGCTACCGCAATTATCGAGGCTCGTCAGAAGATTGTTGACGGCGCGGTTGGTATGGTTGAGATGGCTCTCAACAAGCTCTCCGAGAGCAATGTCTGTGAACTGGACGAGGAGCGCAAGGCTCAGATGGTAAGCAACCTGCTGGTTGTCCTCTGCGGAAACAAGGACGCACAGCCAATCGTTAACAGCGGTTCAATTTACTAATTGACTTTTGACAGGAGATGATATTATGACTGCTACCCCTATGGTTTCGGGTTCAGTTATTGCGGCATTGATTGTCGCTGCTGTTCTCTGCTTAATTATTCCCATTGCAGCACTTATTTTCTACAAGATGAGAAACCGCAGCGTGTCGGTTCTTAGTGCGGTGTGGGGTGCTTTGGGATTCTTCGTATTTGCTATGGTTCTTGAGAGACTTCTGCACATGGTGATGCTGCCTATCGTGCAGAATAACACTTGGGCTTATGCGTTCTACGGAGCTTTTGCGGCAGGTATATTCGAGGAAACTGCTCGTTTTCTCGTCTTTAAGACTGTAATGAAGAAAAACACCGAACCGAAAGATTCCATAATGTACGGCATCGGTCACGGCGGCATCGAGTCAATACTTGTTGGCAGCGTGAATTTGATTACGTTCGCAGCTATCGGAATTCTCGTGAACTCTGTCGGCATTGACGAGGTTCTGAGAATCACAGGCGCTACCGACGAAGCAACAATCGCAATTGCTACCGCGCAGATTGAAGGTCTGACCAGACAAAGCGTAGGAATGTGCTTTGTAAGCGTTCTGGAGCGAGTTCTCGCAATGATTGTCCACATTTCGCTTTCTGTCTGGGTGTTCCGTGCAGCAAAGGAAAAGGGCAAGGTTTGGCTCTACCCTGCTGCAATTCTTGCACACGCAGCCGTGGACTTCCCTGCGGTACTATATCAGGCAGGATACTTCCCACTTTGGGTGTTATACGTATTTATCGCCGTGTGTGATGTAATTGTCGTGATCTTCGCATACAAAAATTTCAAGTCAATGAAAAAGCATGAAACCATTTAAGGAGTGATGCGGATGGCGGACGAGAAAAAGGAACAGAAGAAACAAGTACCGCTGCGGCTTTCCGCAACTCTCTACAACGAGCTTATGCGGTGGGCGGAGGACGATTTCCGCTCGGTAAACGGGCAGATTGAGTATCTGCTGACAGAATGCGTCAAATGGCGTAAGAAGAAAGGCGATGACAAAGAATGAGCGACAATGTTATATTCCTTATAACTGCTATTCCTGTCCCAATTATTATGCTGATTGTCGGAATTACAATCTGGAAAAATCCTCCCTCTCCCGGAAGTGTCGGCTACAAGTCGAAATATGCACGCAGCAGTCCTGAGGCTTGGTTCTTCGCACAGATTACATGGGGGAAGCTGTCGGTATTCCACAACATTCCGACTCTTATAGGGACAATTATCGCCGAGGTCACCGGAATTCTTCTCAGACTTGACGAGAATCAAGGGTTTATCTTGTACATAGTTGTGACAACGGCACAGGTTGTCGTAATTTTCACTGACATCTTTATCACGGAACGCAGACTGAAGAAGAATTATAACGCGGACGGAACACACAAATAACAGATTATCCTTTACAACAAA